>JAJYGU010000408.1 GCA_021784975.1 Planctomycetota bacterium | reverse complement strand
ATCTCGTCCCTTCGACTGCCGAGCCGACGGCCTGATTGTGGCCGAAGGCTATGTGGCGGTGGTGGTCAAGACCTTGCGGCGGGCTCTGCAGGACGGCGACCCGATCCAGGCCGTGATTCGCGGGCTGGGGTTCGCTTCGGATGGCCGAGGGCGAAGCCTTTGGGCGCCGCGCAAGGAGGGGCAGGTGGAGGCCATCCGCCGGGCGTATGCATCGCCTGCCGAGATGGCCGACCTGCAATACCTCGAGGCGCATTCGGCTGCCACTCAGCTAGGCGACGCCACCGAAATCGCCTCGATCGCCGAGGCCCTCAAGGATTCGCTGCCCGCCAACCGGAAAATACCCATCACCAGCGTCAAGGCCAACATCGGCCACGCCTTGGAGTCTGCGGGACTGGCGAGCCTCATCAAGACCGTGCTCTGCATGCAGAAGGGGCTGATTCCACCGGCCATCAACCTCGAGCAGCTCAATCCGAACATCGATTGGGACAAAGCCCCGGTGCAGGTAGTCCGCGAGGCGACGCCGTGGCCGCCGACACCGGCGGATAAGCCGCGCCGGGCAGGAGTCAACGCCTTTGGCATTGGCGGCCTCAATGTGCACGTCGTGCTCGATTCACGCCCCTCGGTCGAGGAGGCCAAGGCTGCCACGGCCGTTGCCCAGCAAACTGTCCCGGCCGGACTTTCAGCCGAGCCCAGTGAACCCAGCGAGGACGCGGTGGCCATCATCGGCCGCGGCTGCCTGTTCGCTGGGGCCCCCAATGTTGCCGAGTTTTGGGACCTCGTGCGGTCAGGACGTGACCCAAAGTCCACCCGGGATGTCCGGCAGCCGCCAGACCGTGGGGCCGATTCCGGCAAGTTGGCCCAGCGCGGGGGATATGTCCGCGATTTCCACTACGATTGGCGTCGCCACAAGATCCCACCCAGGCAGATCGAGCACGCCGATCCGCTGCAATTCATGGTGTTGGAGGCGACCGATCAGGCCTTAGGCGATTCGGGCTATGACCAGAAGCCGTTTGATCGCAAACGCACCGGCGTGGTGGTGGGAACGGAGTTCAGCGGGGATTTTACTTTTCGCCTGCAAACCGTGCTGCGGCTTCCTTACACAGCCAAGCTCCTCCACGAACTGCTCTCAGATCAAGGAATGTCGCCGCATGAGGCTGCGGCGATCGTAAACGGGCTGGCCGACGCGATCCACGCCAGGTGGCCGGTGTTGGCAGACGAAACGGGCAGCTTTAGCGCGAGTTCCCTGGCGGTGCGGATTACCAAAACCTGGAACTTGCAGGGCGGGGCAGCGGCGGTGGATAGCGGCCACACCTCAGCCATGTCCGCCCTCAGCGCAGCGGTGGACCTCTTGTTGGCGGGCGACTGCGACCTGATGATCTGTGTGGGGGCCCAGCGGAGCATGAACCCCGGGGCCTACGAAGCACTGTCGAAGGCCGGCCTTCTTGCCCCCGCCCCATCGTCGAGCGGACCTTTCGATCGATGCGCTTCGGGCTACCTGCCCGGCGAAGGGGCCTGTGTCTTTCTCCTGAAACGCCTCAGCGATGCTCGTCGCGACGGCGACCCAATCCGTGCAGTGATCCGCGGGCTCGCGGCAGTCCACGACGACCCCGCGCACGCGCTGGCGCTCGCTGCAAAGGACTGCTTCCCCCAGGCACAAAACCGGTCACAGCACCTCGCGATCGTGATGACCGACGCCTGCGGAGTGCCCGCAAATGATGAGCAACTCGCCCGAAGCGCGTTTGCCCTCCGAACCGAGGTAACCCACGACCGGCCGCTGTGGTTGGCATCGGTGGTCGGGCAGATCGGTCATACCGGTGGGGCCTCAGGCTTTGCCTCGCTGCTGGCCGCCAGCCTGGCCGTCGAGCATGGGGCCGTTCCCGGCACGTTCGGCCTGCAGACTCCTCTGGCCACCCTTGGTCGCGCGAGCAAGCTTGTGAAATGCGGAAACCGGGCCGAATCGATTCGGCCGGCAGCTCAACCTACGCTTCTGGCGGGTATTGTTCTTTCCCAAGAGGCAGGACTCGCCCATAGCGCGCTGATCGAGGCGGCCACGCCCGTCGCTCCCACCGACCACAGGCCGGGGACTGGCTCATTTTTCGGCCAGTCTGACCGTCCTGGTTGTACACGCGCGAAGGCCGAAAAATGTGCCTGTCCCCTTGAGCCGAAAGGATCAGCCCCGATATCTGAGCCGCAGCAGCCCACCATGGCCCACCGATCCATACTGCGGACTGTCGAGTCGCCACTGCCTTCGCGTTGCGCCGCGTCATTTTGCCCCGCCGGCGCGGTGCTCATCCTAGGCGAGAATCAAGCTGCCCAAATCTTGCAGCGACACATGGAAGACCAAGGGGCCGTGGTGTATCGACTGGCGGGGGGCTCAGGAACGGACGCCGTCCTCGCCGAGATGGATCAATTCTTGGTCGGGCCAGCGATTCGCACGGTCTTCCTCATGGCCGCCCTCGACCCGGAGGCCCAGCAGTTGCACGACGCCGGCTCATGGCACAGTCGCCGGCAACGGGGCGTAGAACTGCCCTACTTGGTCTTGCAGAAATGGCGGCGCCACCTGGTCCAAAACCATATTGACGATCCCTGCGTGCTGGCGGCAGCCACGCTCCTCGGCGGTGACTTGGGGTTGGCGGGACCAATCATCGCTCCCGAGGGTGGGTGGGTCGCCGGTCTGCTCAAGTCGCTCCACATCGAGTGGAATCGCCGCCGGTGGCCTACGGTTGTGAAGATTTGTGATTTTGGCCCGTCGGACTCTCCGGAAGCCATTGTCGAGGCAATGTTACGAGAGTTGGCCTCCGATTGCCCGGAGGTGGAAGTCGGTCTGGGCTCGGGTCACCGCCGAATCGTCCGTCCCCTGGCCAGCCCGGTCGGGCAATCGCCGCGGATCGAACCGCAACCCGGTGCAACCTGGTTGGTCACCGGCGGAGCCCGCGGCATTACGGCGGAAGTGGCCATCAAGCTCGGGCGGGACTACAGCCTTGATCTGCACCTGATCGGCCGAAGCGCGGCGCCGCGCGCCGACGCACCCTGGCGCAACTGCTCCGAAGAGAAGCTTTTACAGATCAAGCGATCGATTGTGCGTCAAGCCATTGCCGAGGGGAGGTCGCCGGAGAAGCAGTGGGACCAAGTCAGGAAGGACATCGAGATTTACAACAATCTGGAGCGAATGCGCAAACTTGGCTTGCGGGTTCGTTACCACTCCTGTGATGTCTCGGATTGGACAGCGCTGGACGACTTGCTTCAGACCATTCGTCAGACCTCGGGACCAATCACAGGCATCATCCACGGGGCTGGATGGGGCAAGGCGTGCCGCTTCGAGAACCGGACCCACCAAGAACTGGCTGTCACGATCGGCGCGAAGGTGCAGGGGACATTGGCCCTAATGAATCTCACCCGCGACGATCCGCTTCGTTACTTCGTCGGGTTTGGGTCGATCAGTGGTCGGTTCGGCGGCAACGGCCTGGCCGACTACGCCGCCGCCAACGATATGCTGGCCAAACTGTGCGGATGGTTTCGCATCGGGCGCCCCGATTGCGCGTCAACTTGCATCGATTGGCAGTCGTGGGACGAGGTTGGGATGGCAATGTTGCCCGACAACACTGTGGGCGCGCGGGACATGCTGAAGCTGAAGTTTATGCCTCCCTCCGAAGGCGTGGAGCATCTGAAGCAGGAGCTTCGTGCCGGACTGCGCGAGCGCGAAGTTTTGATTGACGATGGTGAGTTCGGGCAGCTTGTGCGGTCCTCCGATCGGCAGATTCTTCCGGTGGCCGGGCCGAAACCCAAAGGCGCGGGCCGTGTGCCCGCACCCGCCATCGAACGAGCGCAGATGCCGCTGGCGATCATCGGAATGGCGTGCCGGTTACCCGGCGCCGAAAATCTCGACGAGTTTTGGCGATTGCTAATTGAGGGCCGCTCCGCAGTGGCCGAGGTTCCCTCGGATCGCCTGGATCAGTCGCTCTACTACGATTCCCGCCCGGGGGCACGGGGCAAGACGTATTCTAAGCTAGCAGCCACCCTTCCCCACAAACAAATCGACTACCATCGTTGCTCCATCCCCGAGGAGCTGACCCGGTCGGTCGACAGCACTCACTTGCTGATGTGCGAAACCGCCGCCAGCGCCTGCCGGCACGCGGGGTTGGATCCTTTCGACCTTCCGCTGCGCAACACCGGCGTTTTCGTGGGACAATCTCAGGGCAGCCGATTGCTGGGCGACTGCGCCTACGCCACCTATCTCGAGGAGGCGACGCAGTTTCTTCGCGAAGTCCAAGAAATACAACATCTTTCAGCCTCCGAGCAGGATGCGATCATCGCCGCCTGGCTTGAACGCGCACGTGCCAGCCTGCCACGACATCCCGAACGCGGCACCAGGGATCTGGCCGCCAACATGGTCGCCGGCACGATTGCCAAGGCATTCGGCCTCTCTGGGCCGTTTATGGCCATCGACTCGGCCTGCGCTTCCTCACTTCAGGCCGTCCTTCTGGCGAGCCGCGCATTGCAATTCGGCCAGATTGATATGGCGATCGTCGGCGGCTGCGCCGAGGTCCGGACCGAGTCGCTCCTCGTGTTTGCCAAAGCCCAAGCCATGAGCGCCTCGCAGAGTCGGCCCTTTGACACCGAGGCCGACGGCCTGCTGCTGGGCGAAGGTTACGTGGCGATCGCGCTCAAGACCCTAGAGCGCGCGCTTTCTGATGGTGATCCCATCCAGGCCGTTGTGCGCGGGTTGGGCGTATCCTCAGACGGTCGCGGAAAGAGTCTGTGGGCCCCGCGTAAGCAGGGGCAGATCCAAGCCATCCGTCGCGCCTACCAGGCCGGCGTGGAGATGGCCGATGTGCAGTACATCGAAGCCCACGCCACCGCAACTCAGGTCGGCGACGCGACCGAACTGGCCGCAGTTGGCGAAGCGATGCGAGAATCTATTCCGATCGGCAGGAAGATCCCCATCACCAGCCTTAAGGCGAATATGGGCCATTTGCTCGAGGCGGCTGGACTCGCCGGACTCATCAAGACAGTCCTCTGCATGCAGCACCGCATGATCGCGCCGGCCATTAACGTCCGGCAACTCAACGCCAAGATCGATTGGGATGCCACCCCCTTGTACGTTCCGCAGGTGCCGGAGCCCTGGCCTGAACCACCGGCGGGCAAACCCCGCCGCGCGGGAATCAACGCCTTTGGCATTGGCGGACTGAACATGCACGTGGTGGTCGACGAGTTCCGCCAAGCCGCCCGGGGCCATCTCGGTCCGTCGCCATGTGTCGCTGGTCTTTCCCCGATCGCAAAGAGTTCCGACGGCGATGCGGTGGCTGTCATCGGCATGGGTTGTGTACTGCCGGGTGCGCCGAATGTGCCGTCCTATTGGGAACTTCTCATCACAGGGCGAGATCCCAAACGCACGGTTCCGCCTGACCGTTGGCGGTCCGAGTTGGCCTACCAGTCAGGTGCCCGCAAGCCGTTTCGTAGCCCAGCCTGTCTGGGGGGCTTTATTACCGATTTCGTTTACGATTGGCGGGCCCACCGGGTGCCGCCCAGGCAAATCACGCAGGCCGATCCCCTTCAGTTCATGGTACTCGAAGCGGCTGACCAGGCCTTGCGCGATGCGGGGCTGGACACGAAGTCGTTCGACCGCAGCCGTACGGGCGTGGTCGTGGGCACCGAGTTCGGTGGCGATTTTGCCCATCAGCTACTAGTGGGGATGCGATTGCCGGAGATGGCTCGCATGCTGACGCCGATCTTGACACAGCGCAACGTTTCGGCAGAGGGCGCGCGACGGATTCACGCGCAGTTTGCCGACGTCTTGCTGTCTCACTGGCCGGCCTTGGTCGACGAATCGGGCAGCTTCAACACAAGTGTGCTGGCTTCGCGAATTTCAAAAACCTGGGACTTTGGGGGAGGGGCCACGACGATCGACGGAGCCGAGACTTCGTCCATGGGCGCTCTGCTGATCGCCGTGAATATGCTCCTCAGCCGCGATTGCGACTTAATGGTATGCGCCGGTGGCCAACGCAAGATGGATCTGCCTACCTACGAGGAGCTTTCCCTAGGAGGTCTACTATCGCTCAACGCGAACCCGGCCGCTCCCTTCGATGCGAAGGCCGATGGTTTTGTACCTGGCGAGGGGGCGGGCGTGCTGTTGCTCAAGCGATTGTCGGACGCGCGCCGCGATGGTAATCCCGTCCGTGCCGTCATCCGCGGCATCGGTGTGGGCCACGGCCAATCCTGGGAAACGGCGCTCCGAGCGGCCTTACGGCGGTCCTTTGAGGCGTCCGACGTTAGCCCAAGTGAGGTTGTGGCCGTGGAAGCCGATGGGCTCAGATCGG
>JAJYGU010000343.1 GCA_021784975.1 Planctomycetota bacterium | reverse complement strand
GAAGTCGGCCAGCAACTTTCCGTAGACCTGCTCGACCTGGTGCGGGTTGAGGCCGGCGTCGTTGACAAACTCGGAGATTATCAGGTCGGGCCGTGCGGCGAGCACTTTTTCGCGGTAGTTGTGGGAGCTGCCCGCCGGTTCAGCCAGGTAGCTGCCGGTATTGCGTCCGCCCCAGGCCTCGGTGCGCATCTCGATCTTTGCCTGGGGGAATCGCGCTCGCAGCCGGGCGGCAAACTGCGATTGCCAACGCTCTGGGTCAGGCAAGTAGCTGCCGTCGGTAACGCTGTCGCCCCAGGCCAACACGCGGAGCCGCTGGCCGTGGCGGAGCTTGGCCATGGTCTTGGGCAGCAACCGCTCGGCGGGCGACGGCGACTGTTTGGGCGGCTCGGGATACGCGGTCTCCAAGATGGGAAAGAGATTCTCTGCTGTCAATCGTTTCGTCCAAGCGGGCAGCCAGACGTTGACCAATCGCCGCTCGCCGCGGCGAAGCTCCGGCGGCAAGGGCGCCGCCACGTGCGGAACCCCGCGCCGAAGCACGATCTGCCCGTCGGGCGTCAAGACGACCGTGTCAATCCGCAGCATGCCATGGCGGTAATCGAGGTAGACGGTCTGGTCTTTCCGGATGCGGCCGTTCGGCAGGCGTCCGAAGGTGCCCCACTCGGGATCGGCCGCATAGTCTTTACCAAGCTCGAACCGTGCGGCATCTGCTTCTGGCCCCGCCCGCACCTGAAGACTGGACGGGTCGAGCAATCCCGGCGACGGGCACTCATTAGCGCGAACGCCGCGAAGCGTGACACCACGCCGCCAGCACGGGTCAGCGGCGTTATACACGGGGACTCGGGTGTACCGCTCCGCTTGAACGGAAAGGATCGCCGGCGGAGCAACGTCCAGCGTGGCGGTCAGTGCCTGGTGGTTCCCAACCGCCGCGGCCTGTTGACGGCCCGAGTTGGGCATCACCGCGACGCTGAGTCGCCAGTCGCCGGAGATCTTGAGGCTCGCTGCCGGAATGTCCCCGGCGTCGGCCGCAACGGACGCTGCCATCACCGTTGCGAAAACTAAGGCCGATCGGATGCTTGCTGAATTGGTCATCGGATGGGATTCCCCAATGTGCTTCGAAGAGCAGTATAGTTTGCCGGGCGGCGCGATACCACGGGTGATCGGAGCGCATCGGTTGCTGGGCGCAGAGGCGTGTATTTCGACCCTCGACTCGCTTGCCGCTCGCGTTGCAGGTTGATGCGCAGAAGGGTTTCCTTCTCTTGGTTCGCCGCCTGCCCCATTTTGACGCGTATGAGGAGGAAAAAATCCCACGGCGTATGATGAGCGGAGTGTTAAGCGGCCAAGTGTCGCGGAATTCCCCAACTTCAACGATGCCATGAACTTTCGCACGCAACTCGTCCAGCGGACCTGACGAACGTTGAAGTGGCGACCAAGCCGCAACTTGCTGTCGCACAGAATCTTAGGCCCACGGGTCCGCGACGTTATTGACCGGATGTTAGAAAACGATAAATTGAGGCCCAATCGCCTGTATATTGTGGTCGTCTCGTGGAAAGATACAATATATTGGTGATGCGGGCAAAAGTAATTGCCCCCTAGAAGAAGTATTTCTCCGGGGCTATGCGAGGCGAAAGAATTCTCTCGGTCGCCGGGAATGGACACCAGAAATCTCGATTGTCAGGAGGAACGCGCGCATGGATAAACCAGAACATCAAGGCTTGGCCAGTTCGGTCGCAGCAGTGGAGGAGCCCATGGCGGCCGTCTCAAAAGGTCGTCGGCCGGCGGCCGAAGGACTCACAATTCCGTCTGTGTTCTGTCCCCAAGAGGCCGCCGATCCGTTCGACACCGTCCCATGGGACCTGCGGGTCGCCACCATCAAGGGCGAAGGGGGCGAAGTGCTCTTCGAGCAGCGCGACTGCGAGGTGCCGGCCGATTGGAGCCAATTGGCCACCAATGTGGTTGCCAACAAGTACTTGTACGGCGAGGTGAACACCAGCGAGCGCGAGAAGGGCGTCCGTCAACTGGTGCACCGCGTCTGCCGCACGATTGCCGACTGGGGCGTCGACGACGGCTACTTTGTCACCGCCGAGGACGGCCAGCGATTCTACCGCGAGCTGGTCTGGCTCTGCCTGCACCAGCACGCCTCCTTCAATTCGCCGGTCTGGTTTAACGTGGGCCTCTACCATCAGTACGGCATCAAGGGGGCCATGTGCAACTGGCACTGGGACCGGAAGAGCCAGGCCGCCATCCAGCCCGAGAACCCCTACGAGTTTCCGCAGGCCTCGGCCTGCTTCATTCAAAGCGTCGGCGACAACATGGAAGACATCATGGAGCTGGCCCGCAGCGAAGCGATGCTCTTCAAATTCGGCTCGGGGACGGGGACCGACTTGTCGACCCTCCGCTCGCACCGCGAGAAGCTTTCCGGCGGGGGCAAGCCGTCGGGTCCGTTGTCGTTCATGCGGGTCTACGACCAGATCGCCGCGGTGGTCAAGAGCGGCGGCAAGACCCGCCGGGCCGCCAAGATGCAGTCCTTGAAAGACTGGCATCCCGACGTGATGGAGTTCATCCAGTGCAAGAACCGCGAGGAGAAGAAGGTCCGCGTGCTGGTGGAGGAAGGCTACGATCCGCTAGAGGCCTACGACACGGTACTGTTCCAAAACGCCAATCTTTCGGTCCGTTTAAGCGACGACTTCATGCACGCCGTCGAGACCGATCAGCCCTGGACGACGCATTGGGTCACCGATCCGCACAAGACCGGGCCGTCGTATCCGGCCCGCGAGATGTTCACCACCATCGCCAACTCGGCCTGGTGCTGCGGCGATCCGGGCGTTCAATACGATACCACCGTCAACCGTTGGCACACCTGCCCCAACTCCGGCCGGATCAACGCCAGCAACCCGTGCTCGGAGTACATGTTCCTGGACGACACGGCCTGCAACCTGGCGAGCGTCAACCTGATGAAGTTTTGCGGCGACGACGGCATTTTCGACGCCGAGCGGTTCCAGGCCGCCTGCCGGGTGGTGTTCATCGCCCAGGAGATCCTGGTCGATCACGCCAGCTATCCCACCCGGCGGATCGCGGCCAACAGCCACCGCTACCGTCCGATCGGGCTGGGCTATTCGAACCTGGGCAGCCTGGTGATGTCGGCCGGCCTGCCCTACGATTCCGAGGAGGCCCGCGGCCTGTGCGGCGTGGTCACGGCCCTGTTGCATGGAGCGGCCTGCTACACCAGCACCGAGTTGGCGTCGGCCGTCGGCCCCTTCGAGGTCTACGAGAAGAACCGCGAGCCGATGCTCCGCGTGATGGAGATGCACTGGGAGAAGGTCGAAGAAATCAAGGGTTGCCCGAAGTATCTCCAAGACGCCGCCCGCAATCTTTGGGACAAGGTGCTCGCTTACGGCCGCCGCTGCGGCTTCCGCAACGCCCAGGCGACGGTGCTGGCGCCGACCGGCACCATCAGCTTCATGATGGATTGCGACACCACCGGCATCGAGCCGGAAATCGCCCTGGTCAAATACAAGCAGTTGGCCGGCGGCGGGATGTTGAAGATCGTCAATCAGACGGTGCCGGCGGCCTTGCGCCGCTTGGGTTACGACGAACCGCAGGTCGCAGGCATGGTGGCGTACATCGACCAGCACGATACGATCGAGGGCGCGCCCGAGCTGGCGGCCGAGCACCTGCCGGTGTTTGATTGCGCCTTTACCCCGCGGCACGGCAAACGCTCGATCTCTTGGCGGGCGCACATCCAGATGATGGCCGCCGCCCAGCCGTTCATCTCCGGGGCGATCTCCAAGACGGTGAACATGCCGCGGGAATCCACGCTCGATGACGTGGCCGACGCCTACATGGAAGGTTGGCGGCTGGGACTGAAGGCCCTGGCCATCTACCGCGACGGCTCGAAGGAGGCCCAGCCCCTATCGACCAAGAACAAGAAGGCGGCTGGAAAGGCCGAAGTGCTGCCGGCCCCGCGCCGCGAACGCCTGCCCGACACCCGGCAGTCGATCACCCACAAGTTCAGCGTCTCCGGGCACGAGGGCTATATCACCGTCGGGCTGTATCCCGATGGCCGGCCCGGCGAGTTGTTCATCACCATGGCCAAAGAAGGGAGCACGGTCGGCGGCCTGATGGACTGCTTCGGCACCGCCGTCTCAATGAGCTTGCAATACGGCGTGCCCTTGGAGGTCTACGTCAACAAGTTCTCCCACACCCGCTTCGAGCCGATGGGCTTTACGAAGAACCCCGACATCCGCATCGCCAAAAGCATCGTCGATTACATCTTCCGCTGGCTGGGGATCACCTTCTTGCCGGGCTATCGCGAGGCGAACCGGGCCGTGCCCCCTTCTCCCACTGACCCACCCCACGCTGAACTGGGAGACGCCGAAGGCGAGCCGGGGCCCGCCGCCACGAAGGCCGGCGGGCCAAACGCGGCCCAAGGATCGGTCAAGACTCCTGGCTCAGCCGTCGGCCCATCGGGTATGAGTTCTGCCAACGGAAACGGGATGCACCCGCGACAGTCCGCCAAACGGAGCGGGACCCTCGGCCATCACAAATCGGCGGCCATTGAGCACATTGCCACCCGCGATTCAGCAAGCGAGCCGTCGCAGGCTACCGCCCTCGCCGAAGCGGTTGCCTCGGAGGCTGCCCGAAACGAGCAGTTCGCCTCCTTCCAGACCGACGCCCCGGCCTGCGACAATTGCGGGGCAATTACGGTTCGTAACGGAAACTGTTATCTCTGTTACAACTGCGGCAGCAGTATGGGCTGCTCGTAATTACCGGTTCCCCTCCCCCGTCGGGAGATGGGCTGGGCGTGAGGGCGTCTCGCTGTATGCGGATCCATGCCCGCAGCGAACGTGGGCAGGGTACTCAATCGCCCAGCTACCTGACGATTGGCGCCGGGGGCATCGCCTTCTTTGAGGCACTCCGACTCGGGCCTGGCTCGGGTCGCGGGCTGATCCCGGACGGCACCACTCCGCCCTCTTGCGCCAGCAGCTTGTCGGCCAACTTGTCTCGTGGGGTCAGCCTTACCGCTGCCAAGAATTCGTCGCGGGCGGCATTCTTCTGACCGATCATCATGTACTGGAAGCCTAACAGGAAGCGTCCCTCGGCGGCGGTTGGATGTTGCTCGACAAACTTCTCCAGCTTTCGCAGTTGGTCGGTGTACGGCTGGGGATTCTGGTAAATGGAATACAGTTTGGCCCAGTCAGGGATGTGGCTTATGGCCGCTACCGCGTGGGCCTCCATAGCGGAGCCGCGGTAGTCGCCCATGGCGAACAGGCCCAGCATGGCCAGGACGTGTACCTCCGGATTCCGCGGCTCGTCGATGGCTGCATGGGCCGCCAACCGGCTGGCGTTGCCATAGTTTCCCGCGCGAAAGGCGGCCAGCCCCTGCGTGTAGAACTCCGAGCCCTCGCTGGCGATCTGCTGCGGGGTGCTTTCGGCCGCTTTGCTGGCGGAACTCACCGTCGCGTGCGCTGCCGCGTCGTTGCCGGAGATGTCGCCATACGGGGCGTAGTAGTGACTCGATTCTCCGGGTCCGCCACCGGCGTTGTCAGTTCCGCCAGCTAACGCAGCCGGTGCAGGAGAAAACACGGTTGCCAAGCTCACACTAAGCAAGCCCACAAACGCCATTCGATATCTTGCCGACATCTTCCGCCTCCTCTGTGGACGACCAGAAAGGGGCACGCGATGCCCGCCGGGCCCGGCCGTCTAGGCAACCCGCCGGCGCCTCCTACCGATCGCGTACCTCGCAGCGCTGATGGCCGCGCAATCCTCCTGAAGCGCGGCTTCTCAACGTGGTTAACTGTCCTGTAGGAATCGTACGGTCGGCAATCGAGTGGTCAACGGCTCGCCTGACAGCCTCGGGAATTGCATTACTACGGGCGAGGGGCTCTCGTGCGGCGACCGTTCGGTATAATAACGTGGAGTTTGCTTTGGTTCCCTGACCCCTGATCTCTGACCCCTTTCCCACTCCGCCATGCTTTTCCTCGCCAGAACCTTGCTCGCTTCGGTGCCGCTAGCGATCGTCGCGCTCATGCTCGTGCCAACGGCGCCGGGGCAGTCGGAATTGGAACGCTTGGATCGCCAGATCCGGCAACGCAACGACTCATCGGTTGCCGCCACTCCCCCTGCGACGCCCCAACCGGCCTTTCCAATTATGTCCGGCGCGCGCATGGGCGGTCCGGTGGCCCGCGAGCCGGTCTACCTCGGCATGGCAGTCGACGATCGATATGACCGCAGCCGGGGCGTCCGCGTTGTGGCCGTGCACCCCGGCGGCCCCGCGGAGCGCGCCGGGCTACGGCCGCAGGACCTGATCACCGCCGTCCATGG
>JAJYGU010000330.1 GCA_021784975.1 Planctomycetota bacterium | reverse complement strand
CAGCCGTTGCACGTCAAGCCCCATCACCGCCGCCGGCAGCAGCCCGACGGCCGTGAGGACCGAGAACCGTCCGCCCACGCCCTCGGGAATCGGGAAGACGTCGCGGCAGCCCAAAGCGTTGGCCAGATCGCGGAGGCGGCCGGTCCTGCCGGTGACCGCCAGCACGCGGCGGCGGAGTTTCTCTTGGTCGCCGCCGCACGAGTTCCGCAACGACTCCAGGAAGATGCGGAAGGCGGCGGCCGTCTCCAACGTGCCGCCGCTCTTGCTGATGACGATGATCCCCCAATTGTCGTCGCCGTCGACCAGATCGAGCAGGGATTGCACCGCGTCGTTGTCGACATTGTTGCCCTCGAAGTAGATCCGCGGCCGGCCGCCGCGGCGTTGCCGGGAGAGTTCGTTGTGGTACGGATGACAGCAGGCCTCAAACAGGGCCCGAGCGCCCATGTAGGAGCCGCCGATGCCCAACACGATCACCCGATCGACTTCCTTCGCAAGCCGGTCGCCGGCGGAGAGGACCTGGTCGAGCAGTTCGCGGTGTTCGTTGAGGAGTTGCTCCGGGGCGTCGAAGAAGGCGGCATCCAGGGGCGAGTTTTCATCCGGCACGCGGCCGCCTTCCCAAAAGGTGCGAATATTGGCGAGCACCTCTTGCCGGGCGGCCTCCAGCCGCGGATAGAGCCACATCAGGTCGCTCTGCGCCAAGCCCGTCTGACGAGCAACCGGCGGGGCCTCGGGCGGAACAATCAGGCCCGAGTAGTCGTACGTAATCTGCGGAATGATCTTCTTAGCTGGCATGGCGGTCTTGCTCCTGGCAAAAGCGGAGAGCCGAAAGCGGAAAGCCGAGTGCGCCGTCCGCTTTCGGCTCTCCGCTTTGTTCCTTCCCCCTTCCCCCTTCCCCCGTACACGACGTTTTGTTACCGTTATGTTGACATTCTATCGAGAAGGCCGGGCAAAGATAAGGAGAGCACTCATGGATATTCAGCAGTTGGTGCGTGAGCTGAAGACCGAGAACCGGTCGAAGATCGTGATGTTGGTGGCCGACGGTTTGGGCGGGCTGCCGGTTGAAGCCGGCGGGCCGACGGAATTGGAGGCCGCCAAGACCCCCAATTTGGACACCCTGGCCCGCCGCGGCGTCCAGGGAATGATGAACCCCATCGCCCCCGGTATCACGCCCGGCAGCGGTCCGGGCCATCTGGGGCTTTTTGGCTACGACCCGGTGAAACACTTGATCGGCCGCGGCGCGTTGGAGGCCACCGGCGTG
Source organism: Planctomycetota bacterium (assembly GCA_021784975.1). GTDB lineage: Bacteria > Planctomycetota > Planctomycetia > Pirellulales > Thermoguttaceae > JAJYGU01. The sequence continues at coordinate 5,069 of JAJYGU010000330.1, read as the reverse complement.
GGCTTCAAGCTGGGACCGAAGGACGTGGCCGTCCGCTGCAATTTCTGCACCCTCGACGCCGCCGGCAACATCAGCGACCGCCGCGCCGGCCGCATCCCCAGCGAGCAGAGCGGGCCGCTGGCGGTCAAGCTGCGCGACATCAAAATCCCCGGCGTCGAGGTATTTGTCGAGCCGGTCAAGGAGCATCGATTCGTGGTCGTCTTTCGGGGCGAGAAGCTGGGCGGCAACGTGGCCGATACCGACCCGCAGCGGACCGGAGTGCCGCCGCTGGCCCCGGTGGCCCACGACGAGCCCAGCCGGCGGACCGCCGAGATCGCCAAGGAGTTCGTCGTCCAGGCCCAAGAACTCCTGGCCGACCAGCCCAAGGCCAATGGCCTGACCATGCGCGGCTTCTCGGCCGCCCCGGTGATCCCGAGCTATGAGGAAGTCTACGGGCTGAAGGCGGCGGCCATTGCCGTCTATCCGATGTACAAGGGGTTGGCGCAACTGGTCGGCATGGAGGTGATTGGCCAGCCGACGTCGCTCAGCGAAGAGATCGACGTGCTGGAGAAGGCGTGGAACGACTACGACTTCTTTTTCATCCACTTCAAATACACCGACAGCCGCGGCGAAGACGGCAGTTTCCCCGAGAAGGTGAAGATGATCGAGCAGTTCGACGCGATTGTGCCGCGGGTGATGGCGCTCAAGCCGATGGTATTGATCGTCACCGGCGACCACAGCACGCCTGCCCGACTGGCCAGCCATAGCTGGCACCCGGTGCCGACGCTTTTGGTCTCGGAGACCTGCCGGCCGGACGGGCTGACGGCCTTCAGTGAGAAGACGGCCCTCCACGGCGGCCTGGGCCACTTCCAAGCCGTCTATCTCATGCCCCTGGCCCTGGCCCATGCGGAGCGGCTGGCGAAGTTCGGGGCGTGAAGGTCAGACAAGTTGGGAAAGATTCGACCGAGTCCCAGCATGTCGAGGTTGGCAAGGTTGGTTGTACCGGGGCTGCCGCATCACGTGACACAGCATGGCAATCGTCGGCAGCAGACGTTCTTTTGCGAAGAAGACTACGCGGCCTACGTGGAACTGATGGCCGACTGGTGCAAGGAGCGTGGCGTCGAGATATAAACCTATCCCCAAAGCTCTCAACCCCTCTTGTTCCCGCGGCCTGACCGGTGGGGACGGTGGGTCGATGGCTGGCGGCAACGGGCGCGACTCGTGCAGGAAGAGCCGGTGATGCGAGTCTCGGTAGGGGTGTCTTCCCGCTTGAGGTGATGGGTGATTTCCGACAGACCGGTGGAGATGTGCTCGCTACGGACCAGCACGTCGGAGGGCACGGTAAGCCGAGCGGGGGTGAAATTCCAGATCGCCTTGACTCCCGCCGCCACCAGACTGTCGGTCAAGCTCTGCGACACGCCGGCCGGGGTCGTAAGGATGGCCAGGCGAATTTTGTGCTTTTCGATAAAGGGGGTCATCAGCCGCACCGCCCGGATCGTGCAGCCGGCGATGTGGCTGCCGATCCGCTGCTTGTCGCTGTCGAAGGCGGCCACGATGTGCAGGCCGTATTTGGTAAAGCCGGGGTAGGCCATGAGGGCCCCGCCCAGATGTCCGGCACCGATCAGCACCGCCTCGTGCCGTTGGTCGAAGCCCAGCCCGATCCGGATCGCCCGGCACACCTCGCAGACGTCGAATCCCACATGGCCCATGCCCAGCACGCCGATGGCGGCCAGGTCTTTGCGGACCTGGGTGGCGTCCAGCTCCAGGGCATCGGCGATCTCGGCGCTGGTGACGGCGTGCAGCGATTTCCGGACCGTCGATTCGGCCAGGAAGCGGTAATAGCGGATCAATCGTTCCAGGACCAGTTTGCTGAGGCTTGGCAGGGGTCTTCCTCCCGGCAGGGAATTATTGGTTCGTTCAACGGTTGTCCGACGTGAATCAGTCATGTGTCAAGATACTGCGTTAGCTGTTCCAGGACCAATCGTTTCAGACGAAGCCTCAAGTTTCCCCCCTGATGCATGCCTGAGCGTACCTCTTAGTTTATTGCCGGTTGGCCGGCTGTCAACCGTGACCGATTGCACGATTGGGGGCTGTATCGAGTTTTGTGTCCAGTGGTGGGCAGAACGAGACCATCCCCACCTTCAAGGTTCATCGGCGGCAGGCCGTCCTTCAGCTACGTAGTCGGCGATCTGGTCTCGCACCTGCCGGGCGAGGGCCGGATCGCGGCCGGCGGTGAAGACGGCCGCCGTAAAGCCGCTGCCCTCCAATAGGGCCCCAAAAATCACCTGGGAACGCTGGGCCGAAGAGGCGTCGCAGACCAGCGCGCCGTGCCGGCCGGCCGCCCGGACCACCGCCGCATTGACGGCCTGGTCATCCGTGGCCGCCACCGCCAGGAAGACGCCCGCCAGATGTTCCTGGCGAAATACGGCTTTCCGCCATTGGATCCGGCCGGCCTGAACCTCTGGCTCCAATTCGCCGTTGATTGCGGGGGAGACGACCGTCACCCTGGCCCCCGCTCGGGTCAGCGTCAGGGCCTTGCGGGCGCCGACCGTCCCGCCACCGACGACCAGGCAGTTCTTGGCCTGGAGGTTCAACCCGACGGGCAGGAATCGCAGCGGAGAAGAGAAATCCTCAGGCATCGCCTCCTCGCGGTGGCGCTGAAAGGGACCGTCCCATTTTTGTGGCCGGGCACCCTGCAGGGCATGGTCGCCACGAAAATCGGGACAGTCCCCCCCGCGATTGATTAACCGGGCACCATCCCCTTATAATGGGGCAAACCCGTTGTTGGGCGGCACGGCCGGGCAACTGCTCGGCGCACCCGGGCGAAACCCTCCCAGGGTGTGAAGCCTTATCATCAAGCGAAAGTGGTAGACTATGCGGATTGTTACTGTTTCTCGGGGGACCTACAGTCAGGGAAGGGACGTCGCCGAAAAACTGGCCCGGCGGCTGGGATATGAGTGCATCTCGCGGGAGGTGATGGTCCAGGCCGCCAAGGAGTTCAATATCCCCGAAGTCCGACTGGTGGAGGCCTTGCAGGACCCCCCCTCGATCTTCGACCGCTTCACCTATGGAAAAGAGCGGTACCTGGCCTACTTCCAGGCGGCCCTGTTGGAGCACTTTCAGAAAGGCAACGTGGTGTACCACGGCATGGCCGGCCACTTCCTGGTCAAGGACGTGGCCCACGTCGTCAAAGTCCGAATCATCGCCGAGATGGAGGACCGGGTCCGGCTCATGATGCAGCGCAAAGGGGTGACCGAGAGTTATGCCTTGCACTATATGAAGCGGGTGGACGAGGCCCGCGACAGGTGGAGCCGTTACCTCTATGGCATCGAGACCCACGATCCGACCCTTTACGACCTGGTGATTCGCATCAAGAAGCTCTCCACCGACGACGCGGTGGACATCATTTCTTATACCGTGGGGCTGGACCGCTTTCAACCAACCGCCGAATCGCAACAGGCCATCGACGACCTGGCGTTGGCCGCCCACGTCAAGGTGCATCTTATCGAGCGCCATCCGCGGATCCAGGTGGCCGCCGCCAGCGGCGCGATCTACGTCACTCTCGACGACGCCACCGCCCACGACGAAAAGGAGATCCGCGACGCGGTCGAGCCGCTTCCCGGCGTCAAGAAGGTCGAGGTCCAGTCACACCCCATGCTGACGCCCGACTGAGCGCCTCAGGTCCGTCGAGGGGGATAGTCCCTTTTGGGGAAGGGAAGAGTCGACAGGCAACTCTTGCGGCAGCGGCCCGACCAGCCTTCGGTCGGTGCCCGGTGCTTTGCACAAGGGGTGTGTGACCGCCTCTCCTTTCTCGGCAATTTGGGCGACGTGAGGTAATGGCTCAGGAGACCAGTGATGCCTGACAACCTTGCATCCCTACTCATCCTTCTGTCGATTCTCGTGATTCTCTCCATCGTTTACAGCTACGTCCGTTGGAAGAGCAGGACACGCTGTGCCGAGAAGCTCGCTGCTTTGTTGGCTACTTGGGGCAAACCAACAGATGGGGAGAGAGATTTCGCTCTCCTCCGTTCGCTGTGGGGCATGTACACGCAGTCGTTCCACGGCAAGCATCTTGACGACCAAACCTGGGAGGACCTTAATCTTGACCTGATTTTCGAGAATATCGACCGCACGCACTGCCTGCCTGGGCAAATCGTCCTCTACCACTGGCTGCGAACGCCTGAAACACGGCGCGCCGTTCTGAGCGAACGAGATAGAATGGTCGCACTTTTTCAGAAGAACGTCGCCCTAAGGCAAAGCGTGCAATTAGAGTTATCCCGCCTGGGGCGAACTCGATTCCCTTCGGGCATACTTGAGCTGCTCTGGGGCGAACTTCCGCGGCCACACCGATTTAGACTGCTGTACTCGCTGCTGGCGATCCTGGTGATGGTGTGTCTCGGCACTGCCGCTCTTCTGGTCGCATGCGGCTGGCCCTGGGGCAGATTTGCGATGCTCTCACTCGGTATTCTTTGGCCGCTCAACATGTTCATTCACTATCGGACACGCAACATCATAAGTGAACGCATTCTATCGATTCGATACCTGGGAAAAATGGTCGCGGCAGCACGCAAGATCGGCTGTACGCAGCTCGCAGGTCTCGAAGACAAGCTGCAGAGCTTGGCGAGATGCTCGACTGCGGCGAAAAAGATTCCGTTGGTCACGGCGTTGCTGGTTCCGGAACGAGCCGGAGCCGTGGAGCTTTCCGAGGTATTGCAGGAATACGTCACGATCCTCTTCTTGGTCGAGGTACGCAGCTATTACAAGGTCATCGAGGAAATACGCAAGTGTGGCGGCATGTTGCGGGAAATATTTCAGACGTTCGGCGAGCTGGATGCCCTGCAAGCGATTGCCTCGTTTCGGGAAGGTCTGCCCTCTTATGCCATCCCCGAGTTTCAAGCCGAGGGGAGAGTCCTTAACATCAGGGAGGCCGTTCATCCGTTGCTCGCCTCGGCGGTCGCCAATTCGATTTCGCTGGCGGACCGTGGTTGCCTCATCACCGGGTCGAACATGTCGGGCAAATCGACTTTTCTTCGCACGCTGGGCGTCAACGTGGTTCTGGCTCAAAGCGTACTGACTTGTCCCGCGGCATC
>JAJYGU010000044.1 GCA_021784975.1 Planctomycetota bacterium | reverse complement strand
GTTCCAACTCTACCGGCAGAACGCACGTCTTCTTGTCGGCTTCGTAGTGCGGCTTGCCGGTCGTCCTGAACGAGCCCTCGTGGTAGCACCACGACCAACTGCCATCCAGCATTTTTCTGTTGTAGGTAACGCGGATTTCTCCGATGGACGGATCGACCTGCGTGTCACCGGTCCTGGGTGTGGTTTGAACGACCGACGGCCCGACCACGCTGTCCAGTACTTCCATCATTCGCCCGGCGGCTTCCTGGTTCGCTCTCTGGCTGCGGTACGACTGCACACCCAGAAAGACCACCGCCCCGAGCAGAGCCACAGTCAATACGGCTTGGATTCTCTGCAACATGATTCGTTCTCCCAATTGAATCTGCCGGCAGGTCTTGCGGACTTGCGCGATATCCCCGAAACGTCGTTGGGCGTCCTGCCGGGCGTCGTCGGCCGCCATGCCCGTCGCGACGTTATCCAGCGTCCGCATTACGAGATGGAAATCCAGTTCGTCGAGTATTTCCTGCTCGATTTCACGGATTGGCCGCGAGTCCGGCAGCCGAAGGAACAACGACTGTGTAGGCGGCCAGTGCAAGGTTCAGGTCTCCGCCGTTCGGCTTCCCATCACGCCCGCAATAGCTTCCACCATGCGGGTCCAGTTCTTGGCCGCCACCTTCAGTTGGGCCCGCCCGGCGGCGGTGAGCCGGTAATACTTGGCCTTCCGATTGGCTTCAGAAAGGCCCCATTCGGCCGCCAGCCAGCCGCGCCGCTCCATACGGTGCAGCGCCGGATAAAGCGACCCCTCCTCCACCGTCAACAGGTCCTTGCTGCTGCGTTGGATGCGGTTGGCGATGGCATAGCCGTGCAGTGGTCCGCCGGCCAGCGTTTGCAGGACCAGCATATCCAAGGTCCCCTGGAGGAGATCGCCTTTTTCGTGGTGCTCGGGCATGGCTCCTGTTTCCCTATGACAGTCTAGGGCAGGCAGTATAGCGGGCGACCCATAGAATGTCAAGGGGTGCCGCAGTCATTCTGAGCGCAGCGAAGAATCTGCGTTGATGAGGAGATCCTTCGCGATGCTCAGGATGGCGGTCGCTGCATAACCGATCAAACTAGCGTCGCTCGCCGCCGTGAGGTACATTGGATAAGTGATTGTTCCACATAATTCTCCGTCCAAAGGGAGCTAACCATGCCGTGCCGGGGCGTCCGCGGGGCGACTACCGCCGAGGATAACACGTCGGCCGAGATCCTCAAGGCTACTCGCCAGTTGCTGGCGCTGATGATCCGGCAGAACGGCATCCGGGCCGAGGACGTCTGTAGCGCCATCTTTTCCACCACCAGCGACCTGGACGCCGAGTTTCCCGCCCTGGCCGCCCGGCAGTTGGGCTGGCTGGAGGTGTCGCTGATGTGCGTTCACGAGCTGGACGTGCCCGACTCGCTGCGGCGCTGCATCCGCATCTTGCTGCACTGGAACACCGACAAGCCGGCCAGCGAGATGGTGCACGTCTACATCAAGGAGGCGGCCCGACTGCGGCCCGACCGCTCGAACCTGCCGCCGGTCGACTGGAGGGAGCTGGAAGACTGGATCGCCGAGCACAGCAACGAGGTGGCCCGGCCGATCCGCAAGTAAAGCCTAAGAATTCACCGCCGAGGACGCAGAGGGAGGAACCACAGATAGACACAGATTGACACAGATATCGGGTCCGTCCTTCGAGGGTTCTTCAATCGGTGTCTATCCGTGTTCATCTGTGGTTTCGTTTCCTTACTTTCGGCGGCGAAGCTAATGCACGCGTTGGCCGGGTTTGGCGCCGCTGTCAGGAGCGAGCAGATAGATTTCGCCGCTACCTTGGCCGCCGGCGGCTACGATCATCCCTTCGCTCAGGCCGAACTTCATCTTCCGCGGGGCCAGGTTGGCGGCGCAGATCACCAGCCGGCCGACGAGTTCCTCGGGCTGGTAAACCCCCTTGATGCCGGCGAACACGGTGCGCTCGTGTTGGCCGCCGAGACTCAAACGGAGCTTCAACAGTTTTTGGGCCCCGGCTACGTCTTCGGCCGCCAGCACGCGGGCGACGCGAAGGTCGACCTTGGAAAACTCATCGAAGCTGATAGTTTCGGCCAGCGGCTCGGCCTTGAGCGGGGCGTCGCTGTCGGGGGAAGCTGCGGCCGAAGGCGACTCCGCCTCAGCCGGCTCCGCGCTAGCGGCAATCATGGCCTCGACTTTCTTGGGATCGACCCGCTGCATCATGTGGGCGAACTTCTTGACCGCCGATCCCAAAAGCGGCGTTTGCGACTGCTGCCATGACACGATCGGATCGCCCAACAGCTCGCCCGTCTGCCGGGCAAGCCGCGGCAACACCGGGGCCAGGTAGACGGCCAACTGGCGGAATAGATTCAACCCCGCCGTACACACGCTTTGCAGTTTTTGCGGATCCTGCCGCAGCGTCCAGGGCGCCTGGTGCTCGACGAACTGATTGGCCTCGTCGGCCGCCGCCATTACCAGCCGCATCGCCCGGCTGTAGTCGCCGGTCTCATAGGCGGCGGCGATTTCTTCGCCGGCGGCCGCCGTCTTGTCGAACAGTTCCCGGCCGTCTTCGAGCTGGGCCGCCAGCCCGGTCTTCTCCACGAAGCGGGCCGTGCGGCTGGCGATGTTCACCACCTTGCCGACCAGGTCCGAGTTCACCTTGCCGATGAAGTCGTCGAAGTTCAGGTCGAGGTCCTCCACGCCCGAGGAGAGCTTCGAGGCGTAGTAATAGCGAAGATACGAGGGCTCGAGATGCTCCAAATAGGTCGAAGCGCGGATAAACGTCCCCTTGCTCTTCGACATCTTCTCGCCGTTGACCGTCAAGAAACCGTGGATATGGACCTTGGTGGGCAGGCTGAAGCCGCCGACGTGCAGCATCGCCGGCCAGAAGAGCGTGTGGAAGTAGGTGATGTCTTTGCCGATGAAGTGGTGGAGCTCGGTCTCCAGGCTCCGCCACCAGGCGTCGAAATCCTCGCCTCGGCGCTGGCACCACTCTTTCGTCGAGCCCATGTAGCCGATCGGGGCGTCGAACCAGACATACCAGAAGTTGCCCGGACTGTCGGGGATCTCGAAACCGAAATACGGGGCCGGCCGCGAGACGTCCCAATCGTGCAGCGGCTCGCCGAGAAAATGGCCTTTCAAATAATTGGCCACTTCGGGCTGAAGGTGTCCGCCTTGCTGCGTCCAGGTTTCCAAGAAGGCGTGCAGCTTCTCGATGTTGACAAACAGGTGTCTGGCCGTGCGGATTTCCGGTTGGCTGCCGGAGAGCGTGCTCACCGGGTCGATCAGATCGGTGGCGTTGTAGTGCCGGCCGCACTTGTCGCAACTGTCGCCGTACTGGTTGGGCGAGTGGCACTCGGGGTTGGGACAGGTCCCCTTGACGAAGCGATCGGCCAGGAAGGTGCCCGCCTGGGCGTCGTAGAGTTGGGTGACCTCTTGTTCGCTGACCATTCCGGCCCGCCGCAAGGCGGTCCAGATCTCTTCGCAGCACTGGCGGGTCTCGGGGCTGTTGGTGCTGCCGTAATTGTCGTATTCGACCTCGAAGCCGGCCAGATCGGCCATGTGGGCCTGCCGCATGCCGGCGACCAGATCCTCTTCGCGTATGCCCTCCTGCCGGGCACGGATCATGATGGAGGTGCCGTGGGTATCGTCGCCGCAGATACTGACGCACCGCCGCCCGCGGAGTTGCTGAAAGCGGACCCAAATGTCGGTCTGGATGTGCTCCAGGACGTGGCCGATGTGAAGCTGGCCGTTGGCGTAGGGCAAGGCGTTGGTAACCAGAATGCGGCGGCTCATGCGTTCTCCTTCGACGTTCTCCCCCAAGGGCGTAGAGAGACTATTGTAGCGAAGGGTCCGCTCTTAGGGGAGTGCGACTAGCGCCAGGATGCGAATAGGGGGTGGCGGGAAGGAGTCATGCGCGCTCAGGCACGATCGCCGATATGTCACGTGCAGCGTGGACCACCCGCGCAACTTCGATACCATCAGCCACAGGACGGTACAAAATCAAATAATTGCCGGCGGACAGAGCACGCGGGCATCCAGGCAAATCGTTTCGCACCTCCCCGAGTAGCGGCTGGCCGGCGAGCAGGAGGAACTTTCCTGAGAGTCTCTCGACTTCTTGGATTGCGGCCGACGGATTCCGGTCTGCGATGTACGTGGCGATATCGTCCAAATCGCGCTCCGCACGGTGGGATAGCCGAAAAGCGCTCACTGCGGCCCCTTGTCGTTCTCGATGCGTCGACGCACCTGCTCCTTAAGCTGCTCGAAACGTTCGCGCAATTGAGCGACGTCATACTCATTGGCTTCGCCACGATCCAATTGGTCGATTCCGAGTTGCACGTCTGCCCGGAACTGCTGCTGGCGAGCGTTCACTTCGCGCAGCACGCGCACGGCGTCCACGACCAGTTCGTCTTCCGAACGGTACTTGCCTGAGGCGATTTGCTGTTGGACAAATTGCCCCAGTTCGGGAGGTAATGGTTGAGTAACCATGAATGTTCCCCTAGAATAGCAGACGTAAACACCCTTCACCGGTTGTAGTCTATGCCAAGGATCAGTATCGGACAAGGTGACCGTTCATGGTCCGGCCGTAGAAGCGGCGTCTCGCCGCTTCGCGTCGGCAAGCGTGGTTCCATAATGCCCAGCAATGCGGCGAGACGCCGCATCGACTGTCAAACGCGGCGAGACGCCGCCGCGTCTACTATCCAACGGAGTCCCTGCGATGAATCGGCGACGATTTCAAGTCTTGGTCTGCGCGGCGTCAGTCGCGTGTTTCTTCGTGTTCCAGGCCGGCGATCTTCGGGCGGGCGGGACGCCCTTGCTCAAGGTCGGCTTTGCGGAGCGCGACATCACGCCGGACATCGGGATGGAGGAGCCTGGCGGATACGGCAAAGTGTTTCACCGCTCATTGCACGATCCGTGCAAGGTCCGGGCGGCAGTCTTCGACGATGGCCAGCGGCGGGTGGCGTTGGTGGGAATCGACGCGTTGGCGATTCGCCGGCCGCAGGTCGAGAACGTGCGCAAGGCGGTGCATGAGAAGTGTGGGATTCCGCCTGAAGCGATCCTCATCGGCGCATCACACTCCCATTCGTCGGGGCCGACCTGCATGATCTTGCCCGGCGAATACGACCACGCCTCTACTCTGGTTAGGTGGCTGGCCTATGAAAAATCGTCGTGTGCCGATCCGAAGTACCTTGCACGGGTCGAAAAGCAGCTTGTGGCGGCGATCTGTGCGGCCGATCGATCGCGGGCCGAAGCCCGTTGCGGCGTCGGGAAAGGCATCGAGGATAAGGTGGCCTTCAACCGCCGTTTTCGCATGAAGAACGGGTTGACGTTCACCCACCCCGGCCAGCTCAATCCCGACATCGTCGAGCCAGCCGGCCCGATCGACCCCGAGGTGGGCGTGATCGGCGTCTGGAACCGGCAGGGAAAATGCCTCGGCTGCGTGGTCAATTACTCGTGCCATGCCACCTGCAACCCCGGCGGCATCTCCGCCAACTGGATCTACTACATGGAGCAGACGATTCGCGGGGCCATGGGCCGGCAGTGCGTGGTCGTGTTTCTGCAAGGCGCATGCGGCGACGTCACCCAAGTGAACAACCTCAACCCGAACGTGAACCCCGCCGGGGAAGATTGGAGCCGACTGGTGGGCGGACGCGTCGGCGCCGAGGCGGTCAAGGTGCTGTTGAGCATGGCCCGCGGGCCGATGGGACCGGTCGATGCCAAATACGCGACACTAGAGTTGCAACGCCGCCGTCCGAGCCCCGAGCATCTCAAGCAAGCGCTGGAACATGTGCGACAGACGCCGGAAAAGGTTGGTCGTACCAACTGGACGTTCGCCAAGGAGACGGTGCTGTTGGATGCCAAGCTCGCCAAGGAGCCGACCGCCCGGGTGGAGGTCCAGGCAATTCAAATCGGGCCAGCCGTAGTTCTCACCAATCCGGCCGAATTGTTCGTGCAACTCGGGCTGGATATCAAGGCGAAGAGCCCGTTTCCATTCACGTTTGTCGTCGAGTTGGCCAATGGGTGCGTAGGCTACGTTCCCACGTTAGAGGCGTTCGGTCCACACGGCGGCGGCTATGAGACGCGGCTGACCTCCTACAGCAACCTCGAAATCGACGCCGGAGAGCGGATGGTGGCCGCCGACCTGGCGCTGGCCCGGCAGATGACGCCCGGTGCGGTACCCGTGGCTCCCAAGGCGCCGCGTTTCCGCGGCAAACCCTGGGAATACGGCGGTGTCCGGCCTCAACGCGACTGACGGCCCAAGAAAAGGCCTGGCCCGAACGGAAACCCCGTTTGGGCGTCCATTCGGGCGCAGGACCGTGCCAAGCTTAGTGGTTAGTGGTTAGTTGGCGAGTGGCGAGTGCGGTGAAGGGCGGAACTCTCATCCCTCCATCCTCATCCCCGACCCCTGATCTCTGACCCCCGGCCCCTTCGCTCAGATGTCGAAGTACAGGCAGAACTCGTAGGGATGCGGCCGCAACTGCATGGCCTGCACCTCGTTGACCGTCTTGTACCAGATCCAGGTGTCGATCACGTCGGGGGTGAATACGTCGCCGCGGAGCAGGAACTCGTGATCGTTCCGCAGGGCTTTCAACGACTCCTCCAAGGAGCCCGGCGCCTGGGGGACCTTCTTGAGCTCTTCGGGCTCGAGATCGTAGATGTCCTTGTCCAGCGGCTCGCCCGGATGGATCTTGTTCTGGATGCCGTCGATCATGGCCATCAGCATGGCCGAGAACGAGAGGTACGGGTTGCAGCTCGGGTCGGGACAGCGGAACTCGAGACGCTTGGCCTTCGGGTTCGGGCTGTACATCGGGATGCGGATGGCCGCCGAGCGGTTGCGCTGCGAGTAAGCCAGGTTCACGGGGGCCTCGAAGCCCGGCACCAGCCGCTTGTAGCTGTTGGTGGTCGGGCAGGAGAAACCAAGGATGGCCGGGGCATGTTTCAGCAGACCGCCGATGGCGTAGATCCCCATGTCGCTTAAGCCGGCATAACCGCTGCCGGCAAACAAGGGTTGGCCGCCTTTCCATAGCGACGTGTGCGTGTGCATGCCGGAGCCGTTGTCGCCGAAGAGCGGCTTGGGCATACAGGTAACCGTCTTGTTGTACTTCTTGGCCACGTTCTTGATGATGTACTTGTACATCATCACCTGGTCACCCATGGTCACCAGCTCGCCGAACCGCATGTCGATCTCCGCCTGGCCGGCGGTGCCCACCTCGTGGTGCTGGGCTTCCAAACTGATGCCGCAGTCGATCAAGGTCTGTAGCATCTCGTTGCGGATGTCCATCAACTGGTCGGCTGGCGGAACTGGGAAATAGCCCTCCTTGTAGCGCAGCTTGTAACCGAGGTTGGGATGCTCCTCTCGGCCGCGGTTCCATTGGCCTTCCACGCTGTCGACGTAATAGAACCCGCAGTTCGACGCCTGGTCGTAGCGGACATCGTCGAAAATGAAGAACTCGATCTCCGGACCCATGTAGCAGGTGTCGGCGATGCCGGTGCTCTTCAGATAGTTGACCGCCTTGCGGGCAACGTTTCGCGGATCGCGGCTGTAGTCCTCGCGGGTGATGGGGTCCTGGATGTTGCAAACCATCGACAGCGTGGGGATCTTGCAGAACGGATCGAGCACGGCCGTCTCCGGCTGCGGCACCACCAACATGTCGCTCTCGTTAATTGCCTGCCAGCCGCGGATGCTCGACCCGTCGAAGCCGAGGCCGTCTTCAAAGACATCCTCATCGAGTTTGTCGACAGGGATCGTAAAATGCTGCCACAGACCTGGAAAATCCATGAACCGCAAGTCAACCGCCTTCACGTCCTTTTCCCGGCACAACGCCAAGACTTCTTTGGGAGTCACTGGTCCCTCCTGTTTAGGGGATAGAGTATGGTGCATAACCTAGTCCTGTACGCTCAGCGTGGTAGCCGGTACTTCTTGGCACGGCCCACAGGCGTACTCCGTCGTCTTCGCGGTTCGCAAAGCAGGTGCCAGCGTGTTTGTCTAAGGTGCGGACCAATAACGCAACATGTTTGTACGAAAAGATTTGCGAATCAAATCCAGTGCCTCTGCCCGCCCGAGGCGCATACGGGCTGCGCACTTATTACGCATGGCACGATGAGGTTTAAGGCAATGGGACCCCACTGCGAGGCCTTGCCACGATGTGATCCGGTCGCCCTCTTGCCTCCACTCGGTCGTTTGATTCGTGGCCCCAAGCGAAGTAATATTACCCGCCGACGAAGGTATCTTTGAATGAGAGTTGGTTGACGTAAGCACCCGGCATGGTTACCTTGATTCTGGGAGGTTCGGCTAGAATGTATCGACTGCGCAAAAATTGCTGGGGCTTATTGTGGCTCATCTTGCTAGCGATTCCGCGTGCGCAGGCCGCCCAACCGCGCTACTTCGAAGAAGGGCACAGCGGCCATGGCGAGCTTCGCTATATTAACGAGCTGCCGGTGCTTGAAGTGACCGGCACGCCCGAAGAGATCGGCCGCGAGAAGTCGGCATTGACGGGCGATGAGGTGAAGGCCATCGCCCAGTATCCCCAGCAATTCATCGAGCGGGTTGGCGGCGCCGAGCGGTGGGCCAAGTTGCTGCACATGGCCAAGGCCTTGCTGCCGCAGTTTCCCCACGATCATCTGGTTGAGATCCGGTCTTTTCGCGACCACTCCGAGGTGGATCGCGACTTGGGCATCATCGGCAACACGCTGCCGGATATCTATCGCGGCGGGTTTGGCTGTTCGTCGCTGATCGTCGAGGGCCGGCGCAGCGCCACCGGCGGTCCGCTGTTCGGCCGCAATCTCGACTTCTACAGCCTGGGCATCCTGGATAAGTACAGCCTGGTGACGGTCTATCGCCCCAAAAGCAAGCACGCCTTCGTCTCGATCGGCTTTCCCGGCCTGTTCGGTTGCCTCTCGGGCATGAACGACGCCGGCTTGGCACTGGCGGTTCACGAGGTGTTCATGGCCCGCGACCACTCGCCGATGTTCAACCCGAAGGGCGTGCCCTACACCTTGGCCTTTCGACGCGTTCTGGAAGAATGCGCCGATATCGGCCAGGCCGAGAGGCTGCTGCGGTCGATCGAACGGACCACCATGCTCAATCTGGCCGTTTGCGACCGTCAGCACAGCGCGGTCTTTGAGATGACCCCTAAGAGCCTCGTCGTCCGTCACGGCAGCGGCGGCATTTGCGTGTGCACCAACCACTTCCGCAGTCCCGAACTGGCGGTCGATTTCCTCATGGGCTGCCGCCGCTATCAGATTCTCAGCCAAGCGCGCTTGATGGACAAGCTCGACGTGCCGGACGTGGCCGAAAAGCTCAACGAGGTGAACCTCGGCCTGCTGACCGTGCAGACGATGATCTTCGAGCCGGCGGTGTTGAAGCTGCACCTGGCCATCGGCGGCCGCCCCTCGTCGAGCCAGCCCATGCGGCCGCTGGAGCTGGGGCCGTTGTTTCAGCCTTAGCCCCAGGTTGCTTTACCGCCCGCGGCATTGGTGTTAGGCTAAAGAATTTGGCATCGCCTCATTTGGCCTGACCGACTGCCGATGGACCCACTCGACAGCATCCGCATCCGCGGGGCGCGGATGCACAACCTGCAGAACCTCGACCTCAACCTGCCTCGCAATCGCCTGGTGGTGGTTACCGGCCCCAGCGGATCGGGCAAGAGCTCGTTGGCCTTCGACACCCTCTACGCCGAAGGGCAGCGGCAGTACATCGAGAGCCTCTCCGTCTATGCCCGGCAATTCCTCCACCAGTTGGAACGGCCCGACGTCGATCTCATCGAGGGCTTGCAACCGACGATCTCCATCGACCAGCGGGCCGGCAGCAATAATCCCCGCAGCACGGTGGCCACCGTCACCGAGATCTACGACTACCTGCGGCTGCTGTTCGCCCGGCTGGGCGAGCCGCGTTGCTATCAATGCGGGGCACCGATCTCTCAGCAGAGTCCGGAGCAGATTCGCGATGCCCTGCTGGAGCTCAGCCACGGCACCCGGGTCATGATCTTGGCTCCGCTGGTCCGCGGACGGAAGGGGGAGCACCAGGAGACCCTGGAGTCCATCCGCAAGGCCGGCTTCCTCCGCGCCCGCATCGACGGCGAGGTGGCCGACGTGAACCAGCCGCCGCCGCTCAGCCCGCAGAAGTCCCACCATATCGAAGCCGTTATCGACCGGCTGATGGTCCGCGAGGGCGTCCGGCAACGCTTATCCGACTCGATCAACCTGGCGCTGCACCACAGCGACGGGCTGGTGCTGGTCACCTACGAGGAGAAGAAGGCCGAGGGCAGCCTCTGGCACGATCGACTGTTCAGCACCCTGTATGCCTGCCCGAATTGCCGCATCAGCTACGAGGAGTTGGAGCCGCGGACCTTCAGCTTCAATAGCCCCTACGGCGCCTGTCCCGCCTGTGAAGGGCTCGGGATTCGCACGACCTTCGATCCCGAGTTGGTCCTGCCGGACCCAAGCCTGTCGCTGGCGGCCGGGGCGATCGCCCCCTGGCGAGGCCTCCGTGCGGCGGCGTTGCGAAAGCAGCAAGATCCCTTGCGGGCGCTGCTGGCCAAGGCAGGCGTCCGCTGGAATACGCCCTGGAAGGTCTTTCCGCTGAAACTGCGCGAGCAACTGCTGCACGGCACGGGCAAAGATTTTCCCGGCGTGCTGACCATGTTGGAAAAGGAGTACACCACCACCCTCAACGAGGCCAAGCGACAGCGACTGGAGGCCTTTCGCGGCGAAGTCCCTTGCAAGGAGTGCCGCGGTACGCGATTGAAACCGGAGGCCCGCTCGGTCTACGTCGCCGGCAAGCCGATCCAGGCGGTGACTGCCTTGACGGTCGGCGATGCCCGTAGCTTCTTCGGGCAGCTCGCCTTCGACGGCCCACGGCAGGCGGTGGCCCAGCCGATCCTCGGCGAAATCCTGGCACGGCTGGAGTTTCTGGATCGCGTCGGTTTGTCCTACCTGACGCTCGGCCGGCCGGCAGGAAGCTTGAGCGGGGGCGAGCTGCAGCGGGTGCGTCTGGCCGCCGGCCTGGGCTCCGGCCTGTTGGGCGTCTGTTATGTCTTGGACGAGCCCTCGATTGGCTTACACCCCCGCGACAATCAGCGTCTGATCGACGCCCTCGATGAATTGCAGAACCGCGGCAATACGGTGGTGGTCGTCGAGCACGACGAGACGATTATGCGGCAGGCGGATTGGCTCATCGACCTGGGGCCCGGCGCCGGCCGGCACGGCGGCCGCCTGGTCGCCCAAGGCACGCCGGAGCAGGTGGCCGCCGACCCGCAATCGCTCACCGGCCGCTACCTGGCCGGCTGCCAGCGGATCCCGGTCCCATCATCGCGACGACGGCCGGCCAAGAGCCACGCCCTCTCACTCGAAGGCGTCAGCACCAACAACCTCAAGAACATCGACGTGCGGTTTCCACTGTCTGCGTTGGTCTGCGTGACCGGCGTCAGCGGCTCGGGCAAGAGCTCCCTGCTCGATGAGACCCTGGCACGCGCCCTGGCGCGGCGGCTGGGGGGCGTTACTGTCAAGCCCGGCCCGCACGCCGGCCTTCGCGGCGTCCGCCAGATCGACAAAGTGGTGCAGATCGACCAGTCGCCCATCGGCCGCACCCCGCGGAGCAATCCGGCCACCTACACCGGGGTGTTCGACGAGATTCGCAAGGTATTTGCCAACACCCGCGACGCCCGGCAACGCGGTTACAGGGCCGGCCGCTTCAGCTTCAACGTCAGGGGGGGCCGTTGCGAGGAGTGCCAGGGGCAAGGGCAGCGGCGGATCGAAATGAATTTCTTGCCCGACCTGTACGTCGCCTGCTCAGCCTGCGGGGGAAAGCGGTTCAACCGGCAGACGCTGGAAATCCACTACCGCGATCATTCGATTGCCGACGTGCTCGACATGCGGGTGGACGAGGCCGCCGAGTTCTTCGAGAACTTCCCCACCATTGCCCGCCTGCTCGGCGGTTTGCAGGAGGTCGGCCTGGGCTACATGACCCTCGGGCAACCCTCGACCACCCTTTCGGGCGGCGAGGCGCAGCGCATCAAGCTGGCCACCGAGCTCAGCCGCGTGGACACCGGCCGGACGGTCTATATCCTCGACGAGCCCACCACCGGCCTGCACTTCGACGACATCCGCAAGCTGCTCGTGGTGCTGGGCCGGCTCGTCGATCTGGGAAACACGGTACTGGTGATTGAGCACAATCTCGACGTGATCAAGAGCGCCGACTGGATCATCGACCTCGGTCCCGAGGGCGGCGAAGCGGGCGGACACGTGGTGGCCACCGGCACCCCCGAGCAGATTGCCGTCCTGGAGGACAATCACACCGGGCGCTTCCTCAGGACCGCGCTGGCCGGCGGGCGGTGAACTTCCGTGTTTACCTTTTGCACCCGAATCGAAGGCGTCCCAAGAAGCGTGCTTTGGCTTACGGCTGCGAGGCACGATCCGCGCAGTAGCGCGGCCCCAAGCAGACAACGCATTGCGTCGTGCATGCCTTGGGCCCCCCCTCCGTTCAGTAGTTCGCATCCGGGGTATCCGTCTTCCTCATCTCCCACCGATAGTTGTTGGTGCCGATGTCAAAGATCGCAGCGGACCCGCGCATCGCAATCATGGCAGGCGTATCCCATAGCCCCGGCGGGTTGCGCGTCTTCTGTTGCCAGGCCTCGACATGGCCATCCAGAAAAAGCACGTTGGCCACGCTGCCGCCAGAGTGGCGAAATTGGACCGACGGCCAAGGGCCGCCATAATCAGAGTAGATTCCAAGAGAATAATCTGAATACTGAACATAGGGAGGAGGTATGTCCGGAACCGCGGGTGGTTCGACCAGCGGCTCCTCCGCCAGCACGCAGGAGCCGTCGTATTGGGTAGTCGCCTGCAGACTGTCGACAAAAGCGATCGTTCGCGTGGTACTGTCGAAATAATCGATGCGTTGCGGAAGCCAGGTCGGCACGTAGGTGACGGAATCGTAGTGCAAGGGGGCCAGATACTCATAGTTGTAGCCGTAGCCGCCGGTGCCGCCTTGATAGTCCAAGGTAACTTGCGACTCGTCCAAGTCCGGACATTTGGTGACCGCATTGTTGTTTTCGTAATAGGGGGTGATCTGGCCCTGGGAGATGTTGACCGGCTTGATGCCGTCGGGAGGGGCGGCCACCGGGGCCGAGCCGAACCACCAGTAATCGGTGTTGATGCTGGTGTTGGGGTCCAGCTTTTCGACCCGCGCCGGCGGCAAGACGCTGTTCATGGCGCACACGTAGTTGTGCACCGCCAACCCCAGTTGCTTGAGGTTGTTCTGACACTGGACGCAACGGGCCGCCTCGCGGGCCGACTGGACCGCCGGCAACAGCAGACCCACCAGAATACCGATAATCGAAATCACGGCCAACAATTCGACCAAGGTAAACGCCCGCCGCCGTGCGGGACCAGGAGACTGGCTCTTTTTGAGGGGCCAGCTTCGCCATGTTTCATACCTACGTTTGACGGCCGAAAAAAATGTGCCTCTCCCCTTCGCGGCCTGAACGATTGGCGACCACGAAGCCACCGATAACGAGACCACTCGGACTGACATGGAACGACTCTCCTTCCCATGTTCGGGCACAGCCGGAAGGCGATTATTCACCGCGGAAGGCGCCGAGGACGCAGAGGAAGAAGGCAAGACGAAAAGTGCACGATGCAAAATGAAAGAGGCAAGTGCCGATCTCTAAGCTCTAAGCACTTGGTACTTAGTACTTAGCGGCCGTCCAGCAACAATTTCCACTTTTGCCAAGGGGACAGTCCCATTTTCGTCGGACGAAAATTGGGACAGTCCCCAACTTGTTCTTGGACGGCCGCTTAGAGAACAGCTCCTTTCCGCCTTCCGCCTTTCCTCTGCGTCCCCGGCGTCCTCTGCGGTGCAAGAATCATCTTGCGCCGGCGCAACATGGCGTCACAGCCGCAACGCACGAACACGGGACATTGCGAATACTTCGCAGGTTTTGTGCTTTAGGCGTCTGTCCCTCGCAGACAGCCAGGCTCCCGCGTTGGTAGGTCTTCTGACTTCCGAGCTTAGGTCGGTCCGGCCTTCTCGTCACCTGGGCCGCACACGGCGGCAAGCAACAATGGCCTGGAGACTGGACGAACCTTTTTCCTCGGTTACAGCGGCGGGGCCGTTCCAGACTTGCACTGGATTCCCTGTACGTCGGCCGCTTCCGCAGGAGCGGCCGACCACCAACGCACAACCGAACGTCTTGATCCTAGCGAAAGCGACTGCGGCTGTCAAAGGGGGCGAGAAGATTTTTCCCCGATGGTGGCGGAGGAGACTTCCCGCCGGCGCGCGGCGAATGTCCCATTTGCCAATGAACAAATCTCTCAACTCTTCTAGTTCGACGCGAGGTCGTGCGGCAGGGGAACGAGCGCCGAGTGGAGTGCGGGAAAGGACTCACCAGGTCCACAAAGCCAGACCACTAGCTCCGGGCGCGGACCCGGGCTGGCCGCTACACGCCGCGGAGCGACGCACGATTCGCCCCCCGCCCGACGCGTGGGCCGGTTGACTTCTGCCGGCCAAGCAGCGAGAATTGAACCCCTGCGGTTTCCGGTCGGCCGCACGTTCGCGGCTGGGCGAATCCCAGATCCCAATCGCCGGCGAGCGAGCCTTGCAAGCCCGGCAGAAGGATGTGAGTCATGGCCGTTGACCTGAAGACGCATGAAGACCCGGCTTCCGCCATTTCGCAGTCGGTGTTGGAGCATGTGCGGCGGGTGGTGGCGCCGGAGCTGGTTTCGGATCTTACACTGGACCGCTCATTGGACGATCTTGGACTGGATTCGATCACCAGGCTGTCGATGCTGAACTGCCTGGAGGAAGCGTTCCACATCCGCTTCACCGAAGACTCGCTCTACGACATGGTAACCTGCCGCGACGTGATTGACTATATCGAGGCCACCGTCAACGGCCGAGGCGTCAACCCACGGCCCGGCAGGCAGGCTACGGCGCCGTCGGCGTCACCGGTTCCGGCCACGGGGCCAGTGCCTTCGCAGCACTACGATGTGAGCCAGTTCCCGGAGTGCGTGGCCTTGGAACAACGATTTGCAGGCACGGCGAGCGTGGGCTTGGAGAACCCCTTCTTTCGCGTCAAACAGCGGGTCCGCGGGGCGACGGCGACCATTGCGGACCGCGAGGTGGTAAGCTACACCAGCTTCGATTACCTGGGGATGGCCAGCGACCCGGCGGTGAAGGCGGCCGCCCAGCAAGCCATCGATCAGTTCGGCACCAGCGGTTCGGCGAGCCGGCTGGTGGGCGGCAATCACGCGCTGGTGGCCCAGTTGGACGAGAAGATCGCCCGCTTCCTCGGCACCGAAGCGGCCGCCGTGTTTCCCAGCGGCTACGGCACGAATGCCTCGGTCCTCGGGCATCTGTTCGGTCCCGACGATCTCATTCTATACGACGAGCTGGCCCACAACAGCATCGTGCAAGGCACGCTGGCCTCAAAGGCCCAGCGCCGCCCGTTTCCGCATAACGACGCCGGGTTCGTCGACAAGCTTCTTGACGACGTCCGCGGCAGTCATCGCCGGGTGGTGGTGGCCATCGAAGGGCTGTACAGCATGGACGGCGACTACCCGGACCTGCCGCAGTTCCTCGAGGTCAAGCGGCGGCACGCGGCCTTGCTCTACGTGGACGAGGCGCACTCGGTCGGCGTCTTGGGGGCCACCGGTCGCGGCCTCTGCGAGCACTACGGGGTGGATCCTGCCGACGGGGACCTGTGGATGGGGACGATCAGCAAGGCCCTGGGGAGTCTTGGGGGCTACCTTGCCGGCCGCCGCATGCTCGTCCAGTACCTGAAGTACACGACCCCGGCCTTCGTCTTTGCCACTGCCCTGCCGCCGGCCAATGCGGCGGCCGCCCTGGCGGCCCTGCACCTGCTCCAGGTCGAGCCGGATCGGGTCGCCCGGCTCCGCGATCGTGCGCAATTATTCCTAAAACTGGCCGACGACTGTGGTCTGGATACCGGCAAGAACCAAGACAGTCCGGTGGTTCCGATCATTGTGGGCGATTCGATGCGGTGTATCCGGCTTGCTTCGGCCCTGCTCCTCCGTGGCATCGACGTGCAGCCGATCCTCTATCCGGCCGTGCCGGAGAGCCAGTCGCGGCTGCGGTTCTTCATCACAGCCGAGCATAGCGAGGAGCAGATCTCCGCCACCGTGCAGGCCCTGGCCGAGTGCCTGGGGACGCCGCAAGCGTAACGTTGCCTTGGTGCAAGGATTACCGACAAGTCCATTTTCCCAAGCGTAAGTCGGACCACAGTGGGGAAATTCCAAGCCAGACGCCAGGGGAGGGACGCTCATGGGTTCGAGGTCTTTCGTTTGTAATCGTCGTCAACTCCTGAAACAGGCCGTCGGCGCTGCTGGCTTGGGGGCCGCCATGGCCGCCGCCTCCGTCAAGGAAAGCCGTGGCCAGGAACCCAAATCGCCGCCGGGCTTCAAGTACGCCATCTGCAACGAGACCTTCCAGAATTGGCCGTGCGAACGGGCCCTCGGCTATGCCGCCGAGTGCGGATACCAGGGCATCGAAATCGCCCCCTTCACCATCGCCAACTTTGGGACCGACATTCCCGCCAAACGCCGCGCCGAGATCCGTCGCCAGGCCGAGCGGGCAAAGCTCGAGGTGGTCGGTCTTCACTGGCTGTTGGCCAAAACCGCCGGCCTCTATCTGACTAGTCCCGATGCCGAGGTCCGCCGCCGCACCGTGGCCTATCTGGGCGAACTGGCCCGCTTCTGCGCGGACCTCGGCGGCAAGATTATGGTCTTTGGTTCGCCCAAACAGCGCAGCCTCTTGCCCGGCGTCAGACGCCAGCAAGCCATGAGCTACGCCGCCGAGGTCTTCTCGGCGGCTATGCCGGCGATGGAGAAGGCCGACGTCATTTTGGCAATCGAGCCCTTGGGGCCGGACGAGACCGACTTCATCAACACCGCCGCCGAAGGGGTGCAACTGATGAAGATGGTCAACTCGCCGCACTGCCGGCTACACCTGGACTGCAAGGCCATGTCGAGCGAGCCCACGCCCATTCCCGACCTGATTCGCAGGTACCGCAGCGATTTCGTGCACTTCCACGCCAACGATCCGAACCGGCAAGGCCCCGGTTTCGGCAAGCTGGACTTCGTGCCGATCTTTCGAGCCCTCCGCGAGGTAAGCTACCGCGGTTGGGTCTCGGTCGAGGTCTTCGACCTCAGGGCCGGTCCCGAGCGGCTGGCGCGGGAGAGCATCGCCTACATGCGCCGATGCGCGGCGAAGAGCTAGGCCAAACATCATTCGCCGATCACCACCGTCTGATTGATGGCGGGCGGGAAGCGTAGGGGCTGCCCGGCGATGGTGGCCTCCACGTAATATTCGAAATCGGCCTTCGTGTCCTTTGCGCCCAGGGCGAGCGAATAGACGCCGCGGGCAACGTGGGTCAAAGGTACTTGGGCGTATTCGCCACGGCCCAGCGGCCGCCAGTGCAAGGCCGCATGCTTCGGTAATCCGCCGAGAATAACGACCTTCAGATTGAGCGGTTCGCCGCTGAGCAGGCTTGTGCGGACCTCGGGCACGAAGAGTCGCGGCTTGCCGACATAGTGCTTCGAGGGCACGGCGTCGACCGGCAGGTCTTGGCCTATCAGCTTGCTGAGCTCCCGGCCCGGTGTGGTCAACAGCACGGGCAGCGTTTGCTGCTGCCAATTGGCCACGGTGCCCAGCTCGCCGGAATTGCTGACCGTGGCCAGCAAATAACGCTGCAGCTCAGCGAAGGCCGCCAGCAACTCCTTGCGAATCGGCAGGGCCAGCTCGTGGGCAAGCTTTCTTTGTGCGGCCGGGTCCTTCTCCGCGCGGATCTTCTTCATGGCGGCCTCGAAGCGGCCCCAAACGCAGCGTACATGCCCGATCGAACGCAGGTAGTAAAAGGTGTTCAGCCAGTAATCCAAGCGATCGCGATTGCCTGCTCCTACGACTTTCGGTCGGAGGGATGCCAACTCATCGGCAAAGGCGTAATCCTTTTGAAGTTGTTCCCAGGGCCGGCCATCGGGCCGAAGGCTGCCAGGACCGGTGACCCAATCGGCCGGTCGTGGCAGACGGCCGTCGAGGCGGGCGAAAATGGCGGCGATCTGTGGTGCCGCCTCGGGGCCAAACTCTGCCTGGCACCAGTCGGCGTAGAAATCAGCCACCGGGGCAAACTTCGACCGGCCGTCGGCCGCGGTGGTCATCGGGCCGGTCCAGCCGGTCTGTTTCCAGGCGGCCTCGGCCAAGGCCGCAATGTTGGGGCTCAAGACGCGGGTCCGCCAGTGGATGCCCATCAGCCCGGTGCAGCCGTACTTCAGGGCATCGGCGGCGTCGCGCCGCATCCGGCCCGCCCAGAGTTGCGGCATAGTCAGCCCGGGGTCGTCTTCCAGCCACGGAATCGCCCACTTCGGCCGCCCGGTGATCCGGCTGAAACCGGGCTCGACCGGGGTATTACCCACCGTGCGGTTGATGCAACTCATGGGCATGTTCTTGGGCAAGACTCGATCGAACAGGGCCGGGCTTTGCGGCGGGCCGAGCACCCAGCCGCAAGTCGCCAGCGTGAACGGGGCTTTGATCTTTCGGGCCGCCGCCAACGCCGCGCGAAAGTCGGCCAGCGTCGCGTCGATCTGCGCCTGCTTGACAGCCTCCCACGTCCATCCTTCCGGCGTCCATAGCCAGTAGTAGTCGAGCGGGTAAATCTTGGCGATTCGCTGGAACATCCCCTCGTACACCTCTTGGACCACTCGCGGGTCGCCAGGGTTCTTGCCGGCGGCCTGTAACCTTTGCCTAACCCGTTTGGGAATAGTCAGCGGCGTTTCCGTGCCGATGCACGTCTTGACGCCCAGTCGATGGGCAAAGGCGAACACGTCGCCGAAGAACGCCCCCACCCGATCGAAAAGGGCATTGCACTGCTCGGGCGACCTCTTACTCCACGGATCGGCGCCGCGCATGTAGTCCGCCCCGTAGTCGTCGCGGTCGAACAATTCGGCTGCGCCGAAGACGAAGTCGCCGGTCTTGCCGGGCCGATAACCCCAGGCCGGTGGTTTACTGTCGGTGGTGAAGTGCCGCGCCGGGTAACTGGCCGTCACCTTGCCGTCTTCGGCGACCTCTGACGGCGTGCCGATCCACACCAGCGGTTCCGGGCCCACGCCCCCTTCCGGATAGTTGTGCAGCCCGATGAAGTTCATGCCCATCTTGGGCAATTGACCGAGGATGGCCTTGTAGCCGTCGCGGCTCCACCAATCGGGCCCCTCGGGAAAGTCGTGGAACGGCTGAATGCCCCGCAGGACGAAGAGCGGCTTATGGGTCTCGTCGACCGCCGGCAATTCGAGGGAAATCCGCTGATCGGGCACGAGGTCGCCGTGCAGGTAGAATCGCACGCCCAAGTGCTCGGCGAAGTGATAAGCGGCATACAAGGCGCCGAGCCCGTCGCCGCCGACCAGCAGCACGACCGGCCGGCCGTGCTGTTGCGATGACTTCAATAGGTATTGCTGCGCCGCCAACGCGCTCACAGCCGCTCCGAGGCGAGCATCGGACAAGAAGGCTCGCATCACGGGCCGATCCTTCCTGCCCACCACAATCAAGGCCACGGTGCCGTCAGCGGGCACATCCTGAACGATGGGCAGGAGGGCTCCGGTCCGCAGGTAGACGTAGCGGCGGACCTCCTTGCCGGCCAGCCGTTCGATGGCCGAAGCCTCTTTGGGGCAAACCACCGCGCAATCGACCGGCCCCGCGCGGCTCGTACTACCGAGGAAAGCAGACACTAGGAACCACGAAACGACCACATGGCGAAGCATGGTTGATCTCTCTTCGGCCCGAAGCGGGTATTCTAATCTTCCCCGGTTCACCAATCCATCCTCCGGCAAGATTTGACACGCATGGTGGTTTGGGCTAGGATGGGGGCAACTGCTCGGGGATCGGTGAACTGCTATGGCGCAGCGTCGGCGGGGGCTATCGTGGCTGATCGCGGCCGGCTACACGCTGGTAGTGACCACGGCTGCGCTGTTCCACATTCACCACGAATCGTCGTGTAACTCTGCCGGGATTTGCCGACCGGCGGCCAGTGCGGCGGGCCAACCGTTCGATCAGGCGGCCCACCATGCCCGTCGCGGCGACTCGTCCCCGTCCCATCCGTCTTCTCCGTTCGACGACCATTGTCCGGTCTGCCAGTTCATGGCACAGAGGACGATCCCGACCGCCCATGTCCCGCTGGTAACGTCTGCCGCCATGGTGCAAGCGGTGGCGGCAGCCAGAGCGGTGCGCGTCGCGACGCACGTCCCAGCTTGTTGGCACAGTCGGGCGCCTCCGGTCCTCGCCTGACCTTCTCTGCCGTACCTTGTTTCGGTAACACCGTTGGCGCCCGCCGCTACGCTGCGCCGTGAGCGACGATCCAGGCAACGGCTACGGGTGATAGACGCTACGTGTGGCCCAAGGGGACCGGCACATTTTTCGGCCTTCGTCCGCATCCATGCAACATGGCCAAGCGGGCCGCGACCAACCTTCGGTCGGTGCCCGGAACCAGTCCCCGGAAAGCCACCAGTGTCCCACGGCCTGGCCGCCCGGCAAGGCATGATCGGCGCCATCCGTCTCTAGGCAAGGCTGCGTGGCCTTGCCGATGACGCATCCCAATTCTTGACGCATACCAACCTGAATGGAGATATATCATGTTTACCCGGCAGATTTGTGACACTAATTTGGATGTTGTCCCAGATAGCCGCGGTTTGGGGGCTGTCCCGATTTCTGCGGCGACGATGCTTCGGGACCAACCTTCGGTCGGTGCCCTGCCCGGCCACAAAAATGGGACTGTCCCCTTCGGCGCACCCGGCGGGTCGCACTGGCGATCCGCTAGATCGCGCCTCGCCAGCTTGCGATTCTCCGGTTTCACCCTGGTGGAATTGCTGGTGGTGATTGCTATAATTGGAATCTTGGTGTCCTTGCTGCTGCCGGCTATTCAGTCGGCCCGGGAAGCGGCCCGGCGGACACAGTGCAACAACAACCTGAAGCAAATTGGCGTGGCCCTGCACGACTACCTCACCTGGTCGCAGCGTTTCCCGCCCGGCTACCAATCTACCGTCGGTCCCAATGAAGTCCCAGGCGTACAAGCGGAGGACCTGGGACCGGGTTGGGGCTGGGCAACCCTGATTCTTCCGTACCTCGAGCAGATGGATCTGTACAAGCAGATCGACCTCACCAAGGACCTCGCCGACCCGGCCAACGCCACTGCTCGGACCACCGTCCTGTCGGCTTATCTCTGCCCCGACGACAACGCCAGTCCGTTGTTCCAAGTCGATAAGCTAGGCGATACCAAGCCTTACACCAGCCCGCTGTTGGACTCCAACGGCAATCCGGTGCAGGTCGCCCGCAGCAACTATGTCGGCATGTTCGGCAACCCGGAGATCACGCTCGACCCTGGGTACCTCTCGGATCCCACCCAATACCCCGAATACGCGCTTACGCATCGCGGGGTGTTCTATCGCAACTACGCGGTGAGGGCGGAGGATGTCACCGATGGCTTGAGCAACACCATTTTCGTGGGCGAACGGAGCAGCAATCTGGCTTATTCCACTTGGACCGGATCGGTCACCGGCGGACAAGTGCCCCCCAACGGTCCCGATCCTTTCAATTGGCCTCCCGAGGGGGCGCCAGTCCTGACGCTTGGACATACCGGCGACGCCTCGGATGTGCCGCCGCACACTCCGAATAGTCCGGTGGCCCACGTTGACGACTTCTGGAGCTTTCATCCCGCCGGGGCCAACTTCCTCTTTGGCGACGGCTCGGTGCACATGATCAGCAACGGCATCAGCCCGTCGGTTTGGTGGGCGCTGGGGACCAGGGCTGGCGGGGAGATCATCGACCAGAGTATGGAGGAGTGAGAGAACATGAGACGAACAGTTCGCCTGACGCCTTGGAAAATTGGCCAACTGCTACCGTTGCTGCTGGCTATTGGCCTCGGCGGCTGTAGCCGGACGGCCACGGTGACGGGGAAAGTAACCTACCGGGGCCGCCCGGTGGTTCACGGATCGGTCACTTTCGTGCAGGACGCGAGGACGGCCCGGAGTGGCGTCATCCAGCCGGACGGCTCCTATTCGGTCGAGAACGTGCCAATGGGGACCATGGAGATCCTCGTCTTCAGCCGCAGTCCCAAGAAAGGCCGTTCGGTTCCGGTCGGCCAGCCGTCTGACCAGCACGGCCAGAAGGAAGCGGACTTGCAGAAGGCGGTGGTCAAAGAATGGTTCCCCTTGCCGCGGAAGTATGAAGCGGCGGCCACTTCGGGACTGAGGTGTACCGTCGGCTCGCGCCGCGTCACTCACGACCTGGAACTAAACTGAAGTTGCGGGCGCCGGTAGGGCGGCCCAATATGCTCGTCGGGACAATGGCGAGCGAGGGGGGATAGCTACCGCCGGCAGGCGGCGCAAGGGCGGTCGCGTTCCTCTCTAACCCGCTTTTGGCCGAAATTTGACTCCCGGTTTTCTTGGGTATCATCCGCACAGGTATTCGCGGAGTAGATGTACATCATGTTCGCCCCACCGACTTCTCACATCCCTATCAATTTCGTCCGCGGTTGCGGCAATTCGAGCGTTTTCCGGGGCGGCCGACGGGGCGAGCCAAGCTCGGCATCGCCCCCGGCCAGCTTGCGGTTTTCAGGGTTCACATTGGTGGAGTTGTTGGTGGTCATTGCGATCATCGGAATGTTGGTTGCCTTGTTGCTCCCCGCCGTTCAATCGGCGCGGGAAGCGGCCCGGCGGGCACAGTGTACCAACAACTTGAAGCAGATCGGCTTGGCCCTGCACAATTATCTCGCCCTGTCGCAACGTTTTCCGCCGGGCTACCAATCGGCCGTTGGATCCAGTGAAGTCCCAGGCGTACAAGCGGATGACCTGGGACCGGGTTGGGGCTGGGCAACCCTGATTCTTCCGTACCTCGAACAGATGGATCTGTACAAGCAGATCGACCTCACCACGGACATCGCCGACCCGGCCAACGCCACTGCTCGGACCACCGTCCTGTCGGCTTATCTCTGCCCCGACGACAACGCCAGCCCGTTGTTCCAAGTCGATAAGCTAGGCGATACCAAGCCTTACACGACCCCGTTGTTGGACTCCAACGGCAATCCAGTGCAGGTTGCCCGCAGCAACTACGTCGGCATGTACGGCACCCCGGACATGGTGCCCGATCCCGGTTATCTTTCGACGCTGCCGGAATACGGCCCTACCCATCGGGGCATGCTTTATCGCAATTACGGGACGAGGATGGCGGACGTCTCCGACGGGTCCAGCAATACCGTCTTCGTAGGTGAACGGAGCAGCAATCTGGCCTATTCCACCTGGACTGGATCGGTCACCGGCGGACAAGTGCCGCCGGTTGGCCCTGATCCCTATGGATGGGGCCCCGATGGCGCGCCCGACCTGACCTTGGGCCACGCCGGCGACGAATCGGATGTGCCCGCGCACACCCCGAATTGTTCCGCCTGTCATGTCGATGATTTCGCCAGCTTCCATCCCCAAGGAGTCAATTTTCTTTTCGTTGACGGTTCGGTCCACATGATCGGCCCCGGCATCAGTCCGCCGATTTGGTGGGCGCTGGGGACCAGGGCCGGCGGAGAAATCATCGACGGGGGTTGGGAAGAGTAACGCCATGAGGCCGCTGCGTGTGCCTACGGTTGGCGACCTGGCCTTGCCGTCGGCTCGCGCCGCGTCACTCACGACCTTGAACTGAATTACTGCAACGTCGTGGAGTTGCGGTCGACCATCCGCGTCGGCGGGGCGTCCGAGGGCGGTGGCGGCAAGGCGACCATGCCCGACTCCAGTGCCGAAACCCGCGAGGCCACCTGCGGCTGTTGATTGTCGCACCGCAGCGAGCGCTGGTAGTCTGCCAAGGCCTGGCTAGTCTCGCCGGCATCTTCGCGGATTTTGCCCAGCGCGGTCAAGGCCCGCGTATTGTCGGGCTGGATGGCCAGGGCCGCAATCAACTGCTCCTTGGCGGCCTGCCGGTTGCCAAACTCCTGGTTGAGTCGGGCCAGTTCGATCCTGGCGTCCGCCGAGTCAGGCGATCGCTCGACCCAGCCGCGGAGCAGCCGCAAGGCCTCCGCTTTGCGCCCTTCTTCGGCCAACAGGACGGCCAGGCCCCGGTAGCAGGCGGTGTGGCTGGGGTCCCGGTCCAGACACAGGTTGTAACAAGTTTCCGCCTGTTTCAGATCGTCCTGACGGTGTTCGAGCCGGCCGATACGATGGTAGGTGGCGGCCAGATTGTAGTAGGCGTCGGCATTGCTGGGATCGGAATAGGCGGCTTGCTGAAACTCACGCGTGGCCGCCTGATATTGCCCCTGCTGGTAGAGTTGCACCCCATCGGCATTTCGCGACTGGGCGACGATCCCTTCGCAGCCGGCGGCTGCGAGCAGCCATGCGCTCACGGCGAGCCCCGCCGCGGCGCGTGCCGCGCGGCCGGGGCAACTCAGCATGGGAGCGTTAAGAGCCACAGCGCTAGCGCCTCACGGATACGCGGTACCAGGCAACTCTGCTGCGCGCCCGTTGCGACCGCGCAGGCCGCAATGCCTGACGAGACATTTGGGAGCGAGGAGGATAACCATTGCCGCCCGCCAACGCAAGAGCACTCCACCCGTCCCCTCTCAAGGCGGGCACTTATCGTTAACCCAGGCGGCAAAACAACTTGCCTCCGCGGATGCGTCTCGGTGGAGGCCGCGGTCGTCGCGCTCTACCGGCCTGCGCCAATTACGGCATACCCCGCCTTTCTCCAGGCCTCCACCCCGCCCGCCAGGATCTTGGCGTTCACGAAGCCCTGCCGATAGTATCGCTTGGCCTGTTGGGTGGCGCACTCATCGTGCGGGCAGGCGCAATAGAAGATCACGTTTTCATCCTTGGGGAAAGACTCGATCCGCCGGCGGAATTCACCCAACGAGATGGCCCCCTCCAGGTCGTATTGCCGAAAATCCTCTTCCTTGTCGTAGGCGCACACTAATATCGCCGCCGGGTCCGTCCGCAGCAAATCATGGGCGTCCTCGGCGCTAATGCACTCCGGGCGACGCATGGCGGTGAGTCCCGTCAGGTCCAGGGCGCAGAAGGGCTCTTTTCCAATCACCGAGGCATCGTGTCCCGGCGAGATCGACACGAAATCGCCCGCTTCCACGTCGACATGCGAGCCGTCCTCCATGTGAACCCTGAGGCGGCCGCTGAGCACATAATGAGTGTGCCGGCGCTGACAGGTTTCCGTGTTCATCAACGGACGCATGTCGGCCGACCACTTCCAGCCCGGCTGCAGCGTTACTCTTCCGAGTGTCAGATCGCCCACATCGATCCATTCGATTTTGGTCTTGGGCAGTTCCTTGGCGCCGTCCGGCTTTGCCAGATTTTTCTTCTCCAATTTAGGCATCGTAGCGGCCATGATTCGGCCCTCCTGTTAACGGACACAATGTTTCACTTACTGGAATTATAGGCGGAGTGGATGGCCGACAAGAGATTTTGAGGTAACCTCCGATGGGCGGAGTCGGCTCACCTTGAAGGCGCATTGCCTGAGAAGCCTTACCTGGACAGCATTGTTATAGTGGTAGAGATCTTGGAAGAGTGTTGCGATAGCTATGTTATTCAAGGACCGAACCGAGGCGGGAAGACGCTTGGCCATGCGGCTGATGGCGCGGCGCGATGGGCTCGATCTGCTGTTGTTGGGCCTTGCCCGCGGCGGCGTGGCGGTGGCTTTCGAGGTTGCCGTCGCCCTGCACGCCCGGCTCGATGTGCTGGTGGTGCGCAAGCTCGGCGTGCCTGGGCGGAAGGAACTGGCGATGGGGGCTATTGCACCAGGGAATGTGGTGGTCAAGAATCCGTCGGTGCTGGCGGCCAGCGACATTTCCGACGAGATGTTTCAGGCGGCCGTGGACGGGCAACGAGCGGTGCTGGCACAAAACGAGGCGGCGTACCGCGGCCCCCGGCCTGCGATGATCATTCAGAACCGGCTGGTGGTCCTGATCGACGATGGCCTGGCCACCGGGGCCAGCATGCAAGCCGCCGTGGAAGCGGTCCGCGTGCAGGAGGCAGCCCGCGTCGAAGTGGCTGTACCCGTGGCCGCTCGCGAGGCGTGCCGGAAACTCCGCCCGCTGGTTGACGACTTGATCTGCCTGGAGACGCCGGAACCGTTCTTCGGGGTGGGCCAGTGGTACGACGATTTTCGCCAAATCAGTGACGAAGAGGTTCGCCAATTGCTCGAACCGGCCGAGCAGCGGCTGATGGCCGGCTCGCCAGATTGAAATTAAGGAATCGAGAAAAGGAGAATCCATCCGATGAATCAAACTGAAATTTATCGTCCTCAGTGGAAGACTTTTTGCGATCGCTTCAGCCGGCAGCATCGCTGCTGGATCGCCAACTTGAGCGTCGGCGGCGTCGAGGCCAGCCTGGCTCTGGAGATCGAGCCGGACGAGGTCGAACAGCAAATGCGGTGTTTGAGTCGTTCGGCGCCTTTCCAGAACCTCGCGGTCGACCCGAATTACGGAAGCCCTACGCTTTCGGTCACGCTGGGGGCTCCGCCGAAGGCAGCCGTTTATTGGATCGACGATCCGCTCCGTCTGCTGTTCTTGCGTAATGCGGAAGGCGCCCACGAGGGGTTAATGGTCGAGAACCGTTGCGGACAGGCCACCTTGCTGCGGTTCCGATCCGCCGCCCTGCCGGAAACCCTCGACGGAATCTCCGAGGCCGAACGCCTATTGGCGAGCATGGGCACCGCATGAGCCAGCGCCAATCCATTCAGCAGGCTGAGAGGACCATTCCTGCGGCCAACGTTCGCCTCGAGGGGACGTTAAGCCTGCCTGGCGACGCGCGGGCAGTGGTGGTTTTCGCGCACGGCAGCGGCAGCAGTCGGTACAGCCCGCGAAACCGCTTTGTGGCCGATTCGCTGCACGAGGCCAGTTTGGGCACGCTGCTGTTCGACCTGCTCACGCCCGCCGAGCAGCAAGCCGACGAATTGACGGGCCGGCTGCGGTTTGACACCAGGTTGTTGTCGCAGCGGTTGATGGGCGTCGTCGACTGGCTCAGCGGACTGGAAGACGGCCGTGGCCTGCCCATCGGCCTGTTTGGGGCGAGCACCGGGGCGGCGGCGGCCCTAGTGGTGGCCGCTCAGCGGGCGCAATTGGTTCAGGCCGTCGTCTCCCGCGGCGGGCGGGCCGATCTGGCCGGCGAATCCCTCCGCGCAGTGAAGGCGCCCACGCTGTTGATCGTCGGCGGCCGAGACACGGCGGTGATCGCGCTCAATCGCCAGGCAAGCCGTCGGCTCAGCGCCCCGCACCGGCTGGAGATTGTGCCCGGCGCCTCACATCTGTTTAAGGAGCCCGGCCGGCTGGCCGAGGTTGCCCGCTTGGCCCGCGACTGGTTCGGGGATTGCCTGAGTGGTTGAAGAAGGCACGTGTTTGGGGTCAGACCGTGTGTTTTGGGGTCAGACCGGGACTAGGAAATAGTATTGCAGCAGTGGAGCGCAGCGGGTAGAATCGGGGCGTGGGCACGTCCGCTACGCATCGAATTCCCGGTGGAATTCTCGCTGGGCTTGCCGCGAACGTTTCAAAGGCTTGAGCGACACCCAGTTAATCCCTAATCCCGGTCTGACCCCAACTTTTCCTGCGGGGCACTTGCCTTCACGACTCCGCGCGGCGGAGGTAGAGCCAAGCGCCGAGCACGAAGCAGATTGCCGACACCGTGAGGCAAGTCGTGTGGGCCCAGAATTCCAGGACGGCTTGCGACATGTTAATACACCCGTGGCTCGTGGCTACATACTTGCCGGCGTAATGTTCGAAGCCATGCGCCCACATGGCCAGCCAGACCAGCGCCCAGGCCAGCCACGGAGCGACCAGGCCCGCGCAGACGGCAATCGCCGGGCTGTTCAGTAGCGACGAGAAAAACCAGGCGACGCAGAAGAAGGTCACGCCCGCGGTCGCCATCCGCACCGTGAATTCAAAGACCC
>JAJYGU010000109.1 GCA_021784975.1 Planctomycetota bacterium | reverse complement strand
CACCCAAGGCGTCACCCGATAGTTGCTGCTGGGGATGTAGAGCGTTGAGAGCGACCCCAGCAGGCGGATCGGCTGGCCGTCGTCGCCCAGCTCCTCATGAAACTCGCGGATGGCCGCCTGGGCCGAGGTTTCCCCGGCCTCCACCGCGCCGCCCGGCAGACTCACCTGCCCGGCGTGATTGGCCAGGTCGGCTGGCCGCAACGTCAGCGGCAGATGCCAGCCGCTTTCCCGCAGATAGAGCAGCAGGAGCACCGCAGCGGTCCGGGCATTGTCGGGCGGCTCGGTCAGGTGCAGCGGCCACGGCCGCAGATCGAAGCGCGGATCGGGCGTCGGCCCCGGCCGGGGCCGGGCGAGTCGTTCGGCCAGTTGTTGCGGCAAGTCGCGGTTCACGGCAGGCGGTAGATCACGTAGGAGCGATTGCGGTACAATTCCGGCAAGTCGAGCGCACCCGGAACGGGGACAGGCACCGTCGCCGTCGGCCGTTTTGGCGAGGCAACGTTAAACGGGGCGACGGAGCCAGTCCCCGGCCCATCGCCGGCCGGCGATGCGGCGGGAGCCGGGGCGACTTCTGGCGCCGGCGTCGGGATGCGGTCGATAACATAGTCGGCGTGGTATTTCGCCCCAAGTTGTCGCAGCCGATCGGCTCCCAATTCCGCCAGCGATTCGCGCCACGCGGGAACTGTCCCGATTTTTGCGGCCACCGTGCTCTGGGGCCAACCTTCGATCGGCGCCCTGCCCGGCCGCAAAAATGGGACTGTCCCCTTCTCGACGCCGGTGGCGTAGAGGTCTTGCATGCGCTGCCACCAGGTCACCAGGTCCACCGCGTCCTGAGGCACGTTTTTCTGCGACACGACCTCGTTGCGGCCGGTGTCCCAATGAAAGGTCTCGCACATCCGCGGCACGATAAAGGTCGCGTGCGGCGGAATCCGGCCGCTGTGGACAATCCAATCACAGGCCGCCCGCCACGGCCCGTAGTCGCTGAACTTGTAGGCCCGCGCCGGCTTAGCTGCCAACCGGGCCTTCGCCAGGTCGCCAAGATGAAACCCGACCACGACCAGGGCCAAAGCCAACCAACACGCCCCCATGCCCCTGGGGACTGCCCCAATTTTTGCGGCAGGAGGCCGCAAAAATGGGACTGTCCCCTTCGGCGGTCCTTGCCGAGCGGAGTCCATCTCGGTTGCAGCCCTGAGCCTGCTGGCGATCAAGGCCGCGGCTTCCAGCGACACCCCCAGGGGCACCGCCACGTCCATCAGACGGAACCAATAGTAACGCAGCAGCCCGGCCGCCAATCCGCGATCGACCAACAGCAGCAAGTGGATGGCGGCGCCCACACACGCGATGAGCACCGCACCGGCGACAAACGCCCGCAGCGTTCCAAGGGAGACCGTCCCGTTTTCGCGGTGGCCGGACGCGCCGTCGTGGTTACACTGCTCGCGCGAGAGTGGTAATAGCCCCCCCCCGGCCTGCACCAGTCGGCCCAACAGCAGCCAGACGACGCACAATAGCAGCATGCGGACAATAAAGTCCGACCGCATGCCCGACAGCAGCAAGTGGTGCGGTAATCGGTCGAAAACGTAGATGATGTGGGCCTGCCGCAGTGTCTCGCGCCCGGCGCCCCAATCCAGCGTGAGGCTTGGAATCAGTCCCGGCAAGGCCAGCAGCAATCCGCCGACCATGCCGGGCCACAGGCTGCGCAAAGTGGGGCACGCAGGGGACTGGCTCCGGGCACCGACCGGAGGTTGGTCGCGGCCGCGGTGGTGGTGTTCTTCGCTCACGCCTGAAGGCCGAAAAATGTGCCTGTCCCCTTGGGGCTGCCGTGAAAATCGGGACAGTCCCCTGCGAGCCGTTAGCCACAACCAGGCCACCGCCGCAGCCACCGTCGCCCAGCCGCCCACCAGGACATGGAACGCCGAAGCCCCGCCGAATAGCCACAAGGCCCGGTTCCAACGGTTGCGCACCAGCGCCTCGACGCCCAGAAAGACCAGCACGTAAGCGAATCCCTTGGCCTCCACCCCGCCGATCACCCACTCGCCGGCCATGTGGCACCGCTCCATCAGACAGCCGAACAGCGCGGCCGAGAGCACGCTATACCACTGCCGCGGAACCACCGCCACGCTCAGCCGCCGCCACGCCCAGGCCAATAGCAGCCAGGTGACCACTCGGCCGGTCCACGCCAAAGCCGTCGGCGACAGCACCAGCGACAGCCAGCCGATGGCAAAGTAGAAAACCTTGTGGGTGTCGGCCGACTCCATGAAGAAGTCGCCCGGATAGGCGCCGGGGTTCCAATAATGGATCGCCTTGCCGAGATAATACGGCTCATTCACGTCCGGTACCGGCCAGGCCCCCTGGAGCGCGAAAACCGCAAAGATCAGGGCAATCTCTAGCAGCGGTTGGAGGCGGGAACGAAGACTGGGCACGGTGGATCGTTACAAGTCGGACAGTCAGGCGGCGCGCCCCAAGGTGGGGATGCTGGACAGTGCGAACATATTGAAAAATGAGAAATGCAAATTGAAAAATGCAAATTGGCGCACTACTTGACGGCTTACGGTTCTGCTGCCTTCATTTTGCAATTTTCAATTTTCATTTTACAATTTTCAATCCTCATTTTCGACTTCGCATTCTTTGCCGTGCTCTCGGTGCCGCCGAGCGTCCCCCGGGAATCACCCCTCCAGGGCCGCAATCCGCTTGAAATCGTCTTTCAACGAGCGGTAGAGCTGCTGATAGACGGGAAACGCCCGCTGGTAATAGGTCTTGGCCGCACGGTTGGGCGGCGTCTCCTGCACCACGCGGATGGTGGCGCCGCAGGCCTCTTCAATGTTCTTAAAGGCCCCGGCCCCCACCGCTGCCAATAGGGCTACCCCGTAGGCCGGTCCTTCTTCGCTGTTGATGGTGACCACGCGGCGGCCGAACATGTCGGCCTGGATCTGGCGCCACAGCGGGCTCCGCGACCCGCCGCCCGAGGCGCGAATCTGCCGGATCGGCACGCCCAGCTTGTCGAAGATTTCTAGACTGTCGCACATCGAATAGGTCACGCCTTCCATGATGGACCGGACCAGGTGGGCGCGGGTGTGGGCCAGCGTCAGACCGACAAAGCAGCCGCGGGCGTCGGGATCCGCGTGCGGGGTCCGCTCGCCGGAGAGATAGGGCAGGAAGAAGAGCCCCTTGCTGCCCGGCGGCACGTCTTGGGCTTCTTGGGTAAGCTGATCGTAGACATCCGTTTTAGCTTTCTTGGCGATGGCCTTGTCGGCCTGGCAAAGCTCGTTGCAGAACCACTGCAGCGAGCCGCCGGCGGAGAGGTTCACCCCCATCATGTGCCATTTGCCGTGGACGGCGTGGCAGAACGTATGAACGCGGCCCAGCGGGTCGATGGCCACGTCGTCGCAGTGGACGAACATCACTCCGGAGGTTCCGATCGAGGTGGAGAGCACGCCGCGGGTGACGATGCCGTTGCCGACCGCCCCGGCTGCGCAATCCCCCGCCCCGCCCACCACCAGACATTCGGGCGTCAGGCCGAGCTGTTTGGCCGCCGTCGCCGTGAGCCTTCCGGTCGCTTCGTCGGACTCGTAGCACTTGCCCAACAGGTCGACGTCCAGTTCCAACGCGGAGAGGAGCTTCCTGGACCAGACCCGCTGGGCAACGTCCAGCAGCAGCATGCCGCTGGCGTCGCTGACTTCGGTGGCATACTCGCCGGTCAGCCGCCGGCGGATCTCATCTTTCGGCAGGAGCACTTTCCGCGTCTTCTCGAAGTTCCGCGGCTCGTGGTTCCGCAGCCAGAGGATCTTCGGCGCGGTGAAGCCGGTCAGGGCGGGGTTAGCCACCAACTTAATGAGATTGGCCCGGCCGCCGACGCGGTCTTCCATTTCGGCGCACTCGGCCGACGTGCGTTGGTCGTTCCAGAGGATTGCCCGGCGAATTACCCGATCGTTTCTATCGAGAAACACCGAGCCGTGCATCTGGCCGGAAAGGCCGATCGAGCGGACCTCGGCCGGCTTGAGTTTCGCCTTGGCCATGACGGCCCGGATCGACAAGATGGTCGCCTGCCACCAATCGTCGGGGTCTTGTTCGCTCCACAGGGGCTTGGGGACGTAGCAGGGGTAGGTTTCCATCGCCGAGGCGAGGATGGTGCCCTCCTCGTCCATGGCCAGCGTCTTGGTGCCCGAGGTGCCGATGTCGATGCCGAGAAAGGCGGCCATATAGGTGCTCCTCCGCTAGCGGTGGCGCAGACGCAAACGGGACAAATCCCAAACCCCAATTACAAGATCCCCAACCAATTCGAATCCCGAAATTCCAACCGCGAGACCTCCGATTCCATCGGATTGTAACGCCAATGGGTGGCGGTCGGCAACGGGTGCATTGCCACCAGGCAGAGTTTCCTCTAAAGTTGTGTTCATGGAAGACAACCTCCGTCTCGGCGAAAATGGCGGATCGGCGCGGCCGAGACGTTGCGGGCTGCGGTGTTCAACCTTCGCCCGTCCCACTGCCACCTTCCGCCCTCCCCTTTCGGCTTTCGGCTTTCGGCTTTCGGCTTTCCGCTTTCTCCCTTCCGCCTTTCTCGTCTGCCTCCTTTTGCTGCTGGCCGGCTGTGGCCGACGCGAGGCGCCTTCAGAGACCGCGCCTGTAGCCCGGCCTCTTGAAGGGGTGAAGCTGCGGCTCATGGTGGCCGACGACCCGGCGATGGCGACGGCCATTGCGAAGCTGCGAGGGGAGTGGACCGCCCAGACCGGCTCCGACCTCCAAGTCGATCAGGTCGCCCAGAGGGACTTGGAAGGCAGCGCGTCGGTTCAGGCCGACGCCCTCGTAGCCCCGGCCTATCTGCTGGGGCCGCTGGCCGAGCGCGATCTGCTGGCACCGGTGCCCAAAGACTTGCTCGACGGTCCCGACTGGGCCGACCTGTTCGATCTGTTGAAGCTCCGAGAGGCATCCTGGGGTAGCGAGGCCGGCCAGAGCATCAAGGCTGTGCCGTTTGGTTCCCCAGTCTTTGTCTGCTACTACCGCGCCGATCTGTTGGCCAAGCTCAATCGCCGCCCGCCGCAAAGCTGGGAGGAATATCAGGAATTAGCCAAGCTGCTGGCGGCCGAAAAGCCGCCGGGCCGCTCGGACTGGTGTGGAACCATCGAGCCGCTCGGCCCCGGTTGGGCGGGCCTGGTGCTGCTCGCCCGCGCAGCTCCCTACGCGAAACACCGTGACAGCTATTCCACCCTGTTCAACATCGACAGCATGGAACCGTTGCTGACCACCCCGGCCATGGCGCGGGCATTGGAGGAATTAGTAGCTGCCGCCAAGCTCGGCCCCACCAATCCGTTCGCTTTCGACCCGACCGCTGCCCGAGTGGCCTTCTGGACAGGTCGGTGCGGCATGGCGCTGAGCTGGCCGACGGCGTCAAGCCAGAGCGGAGGGCGGAGGGCGGAGGGCGGAGGGGCGTTTAACCGCGCCCCGACGGGAAGCGAGACCCGGAAAGCGGAAAGCGGAAAGCGCAAAGCCGAGGGCGAAGCCGCGCCGCCAGATGTTAACCTGCCGGCCAAGATCGATCCGGCCATTCGAGTCGGGTTCGCCGAGTTGCCGGGCAGCCAAAAAGTCTACAATCTGAGCACGCACGCTTGGGACACCCGCGGCGACGACGAAGATCAGCACGTCCCGCTGTTATCGATCTCCGGCCGCCTGGGCATGGTCAGCAAGGCCTCGCCTCATCGCGAAGCGGCCTTCCGTCTGCTGTTCTGGCTGATCGACAACGATCGGAGCTGGCAAGTGAGCACGGCCAGCCCGGCCACCACCTTGTTCCGCCGCTCGCAGGAGAAATCGGCCGAGCGCTGGGTGGAAAAGCCAGCCGCTCCGCCGGCCGCCGCCCAGTATGCCGCCACCACCGCAGCCACCTTCCGCCGCGAACAGTGGCTCTCGGCCTTGCCGCTGCCGGGCCGGGCCGAATACCTGTCCGCTCTCGACGAGGCGGTCCGCGCGGCGCTCGCCAAGCAAAAATCGCCGGCGGAAGCGTTGGCCCAGGCCCAAGCCAAATGGCGCGCGATCACCAACCGCCTGGGCGTCGAACGCCAGCGCGCCGCCTACCGGCATAGCTTGGGGTGGTGATAGAAAATGACAAAAGACAGTAACCGTTCACGCGGTACGCGTCATTCTGAGCGTAGCGAAGAATCCAGGCTGCCTAAGTGGCAACGCAGATCCTTCGCCGACCAACGCGTTGCGTCGGTGCCCGTCAGGATGACAGGCATTCTCCCGACCCGTGAACGGTTGCAAGGAGAGGTCACTCATTTCCGGCTTCGTGATCAGTGACGCTTTTGTCTGCCCAAAGGAGGATGGGCTGTGCCTTCCAGCAAATCGACGATTCACGAGGTTGACTTCTG
>JAJYGU010000467.1 GCA_021784975.1 Planctomycetota bacterium | reverse complement strand
TCGAAGGAACAAGGGACCACCACTGAATGTCTTCCGCCTTAGGCCGGCGGCGGCGGTTTCTTCGACCCTTGGATCAGAAGGTAAGTATCCGCTTTCAGGAAGCGGGTAGCGCATATTTCGCTGCGCTCTTCGGCTTGCAGGTGTTCCAGGGTGTGGCGGTCGAATCGGGCGCCGTACACCTTCTCGACGAAGGGCGCGAAAAGCCGCTGTCGCCGCAACAAGCGCGGATCCTTCGAGTACCGCATTTCAAGGAGTTTGAACCTGCCGCCCGGTTTCAAAATCCGGACCATTTCCGCCAGGGCCAAGGGCTGTAAATGGTCCGGCAGCACGCAGTACATGAACGTCGAGATGTACCAGTCGAAATGATTCGAGGGCAGGCTTAAAGCCCGCGTGGCATCCAGGCAATGCAGGCTGACTTGGCAAGCGGCCTTCTTGGCCCTTTTGCTGGCGATCCTCACCATGCCCGGACTGAGGTCGAAGGCGGTCACGGTGGCCTGCGGAGGATAGTGGCGGAGGTTTCGTCCGGTGCCGACGCCTGCCTCTACGACCGTGCCGCGCACCTCAGCCAGCAGCGCAGGTCGCCAGCGCCGATACTGCCGCTCCCACGGATAGTCCAGGATGTCGTAGAACCAGGAGGTAAGCCGGTATTTCCGCCGTAGTGTACGGATTGCCTCATCGGCGGTCGCATTGTCGCATGTGCTCATAGCGTACGGAAGGGGACAGTCCCATTTTTGTGGCGTCCTGCCACAAGAATTGGGACAGTCCCCAATCGCTCATGGCGGCTTGACGGCGAAGACCCGGACGCTGGCCGCATACTGGTTCACGTCATAGGTGCGAAGCAGCGTTGCCAGCCGCTCGTGCAACGACTCGTTCTCCGTCGGTTGCGAGCAGCAGCAACTCCGGCTTTGCGGGACAGCGGGCACTGGCCGAAGGTTGGTCGGGTCCGGTGGAGTTGCCTTCCGAGGATCGCAACAGCCGGACTGGTTCTCCAGCTTGGCGTAGGCGTTCAGGTCGGCTGCGGTGTCCACCACTTCTACGGCGGCGAACCCGGCCTCGATCAGGCCGCGGCGATAGTCTTCCACCAGGATCGCTCCGGCGATGCAGCCCACGTAGGCCCCCAAGTCGCTCGCGAGTTCTGGCGGCAACAGTTTCTTCAGGGCGATGTCGCTGGCGGCCAACCGCCCGCCCGGTTTGAGCACCCGGACGATCTCGCGAAAGACCGCCGGTTTGTCGGCGGCCAGGTTGATGACACAGTTGCTAATCACGCAATCGACGGAATCGTCGGGCAAGGGAAGGTGGTCGATGGTG
Source organism: Planctomycetota bacterium (assembly GCA_021784975.1). Classification (GTDB taxonomy): domain Bacteria; phylum Planctomycetota; class Planctomycetia; order Pirellulales; family Thermoguttaceae; genus JAJYGU01. Next base: position 5,047 of record JAJYGU010000467.1, on the reverse strand, counting down.
GCCTGATGGAACTCGACGTTGCTGATCGGCCGGCCGCCAGCGCCCTGGGCAGCATTGCGGCGGGCCAATTCGAGCATTTCGGGCGTCATGTCAATGCCGATGGCCCTGCCGGCCGGCCCGACCCTAGCCGCCGCCAGAAATACGTCGAGCCCTCCGCCGCAACCGAGGTCGACCACCGTTTCCCCCGGCTTGAGACTGGCGAAGGCCGTGGGGTTGCCGCAGGAAACGCCCATGTTCGCTTCGGCCGGGATCGAGGCCAACTGCTCGGGCGTGTAGCCGAACGCCTCCGCGACCGCTCGCACCCCGGCATGGCCGGTGGAGAGGCCGCTCTTGGCCAGCGAAGCGTACTTGGATTGGACCGCTTGCTCTACTGCCTTGGCGTCCATAGTCTTGTCTCGCCTTTCCTATTTGGAATCCTGAAAATCGTACCGGCGGTCGGCAAGGGTGTCAACTCAGAACCACTGAGATCGCCACTGAGATCACAATCCCTGCCAGCACCACCCACAGAACGTCGCTCCCAAACAGCAAGGCCGCGAAAGCGCCGCCCGCCAGCAGTGACCTGAAGATATCCCACCGCACGTCCAGCCCGAACTGGATGGCCACCGCAACCAGCAGGCCCACGAACGAGGCCAGGATGCCGGCCAGGCAGCGATTGAAGTGGTCCGACGCCCGCAGGCGGTCGAAGTAAGGCACGACGGCCACTACCATCAGGAACGAAGGAGTGAAGACGCTGACGGTGGCCACCAGCGCGGCGGCCAAACCCTGCAAGAGGTAACCCACGAAAGTGGCGGTAATCACGATCGGTCCGGGCGTGACTTGCCCCAAGGCGATGCCGTTCATAAAGGTCCGGCCATCCATCCATCGGCGGACATCCACGACTTCGTGGTACATCAGCGGGACCGAGGCGAAACCGCCGCCAAAGGCAAACAGGTCGATTTTCACCATCAGCCCGCTGAGATCGAACAATTTCCGGTTGACCAAAAACAGCAGCGCGAAGCCGGCGGCCGCAATCAGCAGGATCATGGTCAGTCCCCGCCGAGAAGGTGGCCTAGCCGTCAATGTAGGGGCCGCGGCCGACGCGGGGTTGGTTTGTTTTCCGTAAAGCAAGAGCGACCATAAAGCCGCCAACAGAATCACCAGGATGGGACTCACTTTCAGAGCAAATAAGACCGCGGCCAGCCCGGCAATCAGCACATCGGCCGGCCGCCTCAGGGACCTCTTTCCGAAGCTAACTGCCGCGTTGGCCACCAGGGCCACCGTAATGGCCCGCAGACCCTGGAAGGCCGCCAGCACCACGGGAAGCTCATAGGCGCGTTCGTACAAGGCCGAGAGGATGACCATGAAAGCGAAGGCGGGCAGGCCGAAGCCCACAAAGGTCGCCGCCGCCCCAGGCAGCCCGCGCGACCGCAGCCCCACGTAAGCGGCGGTTTGCATGGCGGTGGCCCCGGGGATCGTCTGGCAGAGGGCGACGCCGTCCTGGAAGGTCGCCTCGTCGAGCCAGCGGTTTCGCTCGACGGCCAGCTTGCGGATGTAGGCCACCATGGCCGGGCCGCCGAAGGCCGTGGTTCCCAACTTGAGGAAGGCGGCGAACAAGCGGAGCAACGTCGGGCGGCCCTCTGTTTTCGCAAGGGGCGGTTCCATGCCATGAAAGTATAATCGCGGGGCGGTAATCGTTCACTGGGGACTGTCCCAGTTTTCGCGGTGGGCACCGACGCGGTAGCGTTGGTCGGCCGCGAAAATGGGACTGCCCCCTTCGACCGCCTAGGCCAAGGGCATGGTCCGCAGCCGCAAGGCGTTGCTCACCACCGACAGCGAGCTGGCGCTCATCGCGGCGGCGGCAATCATGGGGCTCAACAGGATTCCGAAGAAAGGATAGAGGATGCCGGCGGGAATCGGGATTCCTACGGTGTTGTAGACGAAGGCGAAGAACAGGTTCTGGCGGATGTTTCGCATCACCCGGCGGCTGAGCTGAACGGCCCGGACGATGCCCCGCAGGTCGCCCTTCACCAAGGTTACCCCGGCGGCTTCCATGGCCACGTCCGTCCCGGTGCCCATGGCAATGCCCACGTCCGCCTCGGCCAGGGCGGGGGCGTCGTTGATGCCGTCGCCAGCCATCGCCACCACCCGCCCCTGGGACCGCAGCCTTTTCACCCATTGGTGCTTGTCCTGGGGATTGATGCCGGCCTCGAATTGGTCGATACCGAGTTGTTCGGCCACGGTGCGAGCCGTCTTTTCGTGGTCGCCGGTGAGCATGATGACTCGCAAGCCAAGATGATGCAGTGTGCGCACGGCCTCGGGCGTAGTGGGCTTGATCGAGTCGGAGACCACCAGCAAGCCGGCCAGTTGCTTTTCGACGGCTACGAACATCACGGTGTGGCCCTGGCTCTGCAAATCAGCCGCTCTCCGCTCGGACGTGGAGAGGTTCTCGACCTGGTTTTCTTCCAAGAACGGCCGCTTGCCCACCAAAACGGTGCGACCGCTCACTTTTCCGTGAACGCCGCCGCCGGTCACGGAATCGAACGCTTCGGAGGATGGCAACTGGATATGTCGCTCTCGCGCACCCTCGACGACCGCGTGGGCCAAGGGATGCTCGCTGTTCTGCTCCACGGCGGCCGCCAACTTCAGCAACTCCGCGTCGGAGAAGGGTTCCCATGGTATCACTTCGCTCAGACGGGGCTTGCCTTCGGTGAGCGTGCCCGTTTTGTCGACCACTACCGTATCGACCTTCTCCATTCGCTCGAGCGTGGCCGCATCCTTGATGAGCACGCCGTCTCTAGCCCCGCGCCCGACGCCCACCATAATTGACATCGGCGTGGCCAACCCTAAGGCGCACGGGCAAGCAATGATCAGCACCGCTACGGCATTGACCAGGGCATAAGCAAACGCCGGCTGCTTGGGCGAAAGCCACAGCCAGACCATGAACGTGACCACAGCCGCCAAGACGACCGTAGGGACAAAGTACGATGCCACCACGTCGGCGACCCGTTGGATGGGGGCCCGGCTGCGTTGGGCGTCGGCCACCATCTGGACGATCTGCGCGAGCACGGTGTCTTGCCCGACCCGCTGGGCCCGCATCAGGAAAGCCCCGGTTTGATTGACGGTGCCGCCGATCACCGTGTCGCCTGGGGCCTTCTCGACCGGGATTGGTTCGCCGGTAATCATCGACTCATCGACGCTGCTCTTCCCTTCAATCACTTCTCCATCGACCGGGACTTTATCACCGGGCACGACGCGCAGAAGGTTGCCCTGCTCGATCTGCTGAAGCGGAATCACTCGCTCCAGGGCGGAAAAGGGGACAGGTCCAATTTGCCGGAACGGCCCGGAGGGTGCTTGGCACAAATTGGACCTGTCCCCTTTTCCGTCCTCCACAAGCCGCGCAGTCGGCGGGGCCAACGAAAGTAGTTCCCTGAGTGCGCTTCCGGTGCGACGGTGGGCCCGGCGTTCCAACACCTGGCCGAGCAGAACCAGGGCGGTAATCACTGCCGCCGCTTCGAAATAGACCTCGATTTTGCCCCCATGACGAAACGCCTCCGGGATGATGCCGGGAAACAGCAGCACGATGACGCTGTAGCCATAGGCCGCCCCTGTGCCCAGGGCGATCAAGGTAAACATGTTGAGGTTCCAGGTGACGAGCGACCGCCCGGCGCGCTGGAAGAATGGCCAGCCGGCCCAAAGCACTACTGGCGTGCTCAACAGGAGCTCAAGCCAAGCAACCACCACACGCCCGATCCATCTTTCCAGCGGCACGCCCGCCATCGGCAGCATCGCCAACAGGAGCACCGGCAGCCCCAAGACCACCGAGACCCAAAAACGCCGGGTCATGCTTCGCAGCTCGGCATCGTCTTCCTCCTGGCCGCCTTCGGCCGGTTCGGCTTCCAAATCCATCCCGCATTTCGGACAGGTCCCCGGCCCTTTCTGCCGGATTTCCGGGTGCATCGGACAGGTGTAGACGACCCCTTCCGGCGCCACTGTGTCGGGGCTGCGCTCGAGCGCCATTCCACACTTGGGACAAGCCCCCGGCTGCTCGGAGACGATTCCGGCACACATGGGACAGTGATATTTACCGCGGGCAAGGGACGCAGGCGGCGCTGTTTCTTTGCTCGGGCCAGCCGGGCCCGCTGTTTGGGCGAGAAAAGTCTTTCGGCAGTGCTCGCAGCAAAAGTAGTAAACCTGACCTTCACGCTCGGCTTTGAGCGCCGACGACTCATCCACCGTCATTCCGCAGATAGGGTCCTTGGCCATGGCTCTGGCCTCCTCCAATCCTTATTGTTCGCTCCCACCGGCGCCCCCGCCCACCGGCATTTTACCCGCCCGGGAGATTTCCGGGTACGGATTCCGTAGCGGATGGCGTGATTTGCGGCTGCCCGCGCACGGAGGCAAAATCCTCTGTTATCTGAAGGGAACCTCGGTTCCGACATTTACCTGCCAGCCTTGACAGCGACCGCTCACCGGCCGGCAATAAGCTTGTCATGCTGAGGGGCACCGACCGGATCGCCGCCAACGTGATGGAGCGGGTACGCCCTAGCCACGCGTGACTTCAACGTGCAAGGCAGAAAGCAGATTGATCCCGACAGGGCTGTCCCTCGGGTGATCCTGGTATAAAATGGACACGTGCGTCTTGTATCGCCGGGGTGGACCGACTCAGGGTTCGTCAAAGGCTTCAGAAGCGGAGGCATCGGAACCTTGGATACGCTCTCGCCCACGACAGAAGCGGACCGAGCCACGGCGTTCAAACGTCCGCTCGGCATAATTCTGAGGCCGCGTGCGATATGGCAGAGTCTGGCGGTGCAGGCTGTCCTCGGGTTGGTGTTCGGCTACGCCATCCTGCACCCGGTTTCGATGCTGATCGTCCACAGTCTGGGCCCACGCATGACCGCCATGCCCGAGACAACGATGCCGAAGGGATTCTTAGCTCCCATTACGGATTCGTTCACGCTGGCACACTTGGCCATGGGGCTGGTCTTCGGCATTTTGTCAGCCATCATCGCCACCTTGTACGGCTACCACCGCCTGACGATCAGCGTTCAGCGTGACCGCCTGGCGGAAG
>JAJYGU010000052.1 GCA_021784975.1 Planctomycetota bacterium | reverse complement strand
TCGGCGGCAGGGCGATTAAGCCAACTGCCGTCAGCCGCCACAGCAAGACACGCCAGCGGGGATTCAGTCGGGCCAACGCGACATGGACCAGCCAGGCGGCCAGCAGGATGGCCGTGGCTTTCAGCAGGAAAAGGATCCAGAGCGGGGCATCCAGGAGCGCCTGCCACCCGCCGAACATGATGGAGAAAAGGTTCACGACTTGGTCTCCTCTAGGTTCTCTGCAAGCCTCACGCAAAGGCGCAAAGCCGCAAAGAAGGTGGTTCGTCTTGCCGGGGAACTCCAACAGCCTTTAGGTTTCGTTTGGTCGAATGCGATATCTGAATGTCCTTGGCGTCTTTGCGCCTTTGCGTGAGATTTGTTCGTGCGAATTTGAGCGTTGCACCTCCGGTGCCTCACAATGATGTCGGCGGTTGCTGTGCCATCCGCTGCAGTTCGAGCAGCTCTTCGGTCGAGAGTTTTTCTTTGGCCAGCAGGTGGCACAACAGGGCCTCGCTCGACCCGCCGCAAAACGTGTCCACCAGCTCGCCCAGCATCGCTCGAAACGTCGATTCGCGCCTCGTCTTGGGGCGATAATAAAAGGCCTTGCCTTTGCTCCGCCGCGCCAGGTGGCCTTTTTGGAGCAGGATGGTCAGATAGGACCGCAGGGCGGCGTTCTTGATCGGGCGGGGAAAATGCCGTTGGATCTCGGCCGGCTTCAGCTCGCCGTGCTCCCAGAGGATCCGCATGACTTCCAATTCCCCGGCGGTAAAGCGTGCCATTAGGGCCTCCTTTCTGGGCAGAGGGGGACAGTCCCATTTTTGTGGCGTCCTGCCGCAAAAATGCGACAGTCCCCGCGGACGTGCAGATCATCCTGCACTTTTGCCGCCAGATTGTCAAGAGGACGTGCAGAAAATTCTACAGATTGTTTTGGGACGGCGGCTCGCGAAATCCGGCCGGCGCAATCCGCTTAGGCGTCACAATCGCTGCGGAGGTTGGCGCCGAGCGTGCTCATTTTTCGCGGCGGCCCGGTTGGTCCGAAAGGTACAATCCCGGGCGGTGCGGGCTTCGGCGGGCGATCGCGCACTATGCTTTTCTTAACAGAACCGCCGGTCCGACGGGTGCCTTGCTCAGCGACCTGGGGCAGCCCGCCGTCCGGCCGCGCGTGCACGATCGAGCCGAGCCGGCCCGGTCCCGGCGGGGAAAATGGGGGCACTCCGATGATCTTGCGTCTGGCGACCATGAGATTCAGCCATCGTCTGGTGCTGTTGATGTTGCTGGCCACGGTGCCGGCCATGCTGGGAGGCATCTGCATTCTCAGCCAGGAGCCGGCCGATTACCTGGAGGCCGCCGCCGCCGAGAAGTTGGCGTCGACCGCCCATCACCTGGCCGAGAAGGTGGATGCCTGGCTCGACAATCCGGTGCCCGACCTGGAGTTCTTTTCCCACGATCCGGACCTGGTCAGCATGGACCCGAAGCGCCAGCGGGCGGCCCTCCAGCGGTTCCGCGATCTCTGCCGCCAGATCAGCGATGCCCAGGTCTTCGGCCTGGACGGCCGAGAAGTGGCCGCGGCCGGCGACCAGCCGCCCGCCGAAGCTCGTCGGCGAAAGTGCTTTCAAGACGTCATGGCCGGCGCTACGGTCGCCCGAGAGACGCTGACCCGATCGCGGAAGACGGGTCGTCCGGCCCTCAATTACGCGGTGCCGATTCACGCTCCGTCGGGCAAGATTGCGGGGGTGTTGGTGGTGGAGATCGGGCTGGAAAAGCTCTCGGATGCCGCCCGAGCGGCCCGCTCCGGCTACACCGGCTATTCGTGCGTGGTGGATGAGCGGGGGCGGGCGCTGGCCCACCCCAGGCCGCAGCATGCCGCCATGCTTCGCGAGTTGCGTGATTTGCCGCCGGTCGAGAACGCGATCCGCGAACGCGTCAGCCGGGCCTACCGCTTTCGGGACCCGGAGGGCGTCGAGTGGCTGGCCTACGCCGTTCCGCTGGCCAATGGCTGGTCGGTGGTCAGCCTCCAACAAGCGGCCGAGGTGCTGGCCCAGGCCCGCCGGGTGGTCGCGGTGGCGTTGCTGGTGATGGAGGCGGTCACCGCGGTGATCATCGGCTTGACCTGGCTGGTCGCCGAGCGAGTGGTGCAGCCGATCATCGGTATGACCACCACCGCCACCGAGATCGCCAACGGCGATTGGAAGCGGCGGATCGCTGAGGACCGCGGCGACGAACTGGGGACCTTGGCCAGGGCCTTTAATAAGATGGTGGACCAATTCACTCTGTTCCGGCGATTTGCCGAGACCTCGGGGCAGGGCTTCGGCATGACCGACCTGCAGGGCCGCATGACCTACGCCAACCCCACCCTGATGCGGCTGTGCGGCGCCCAGCAACCCAGCCAAATCCTCGGCAAGCGGGTGGTATCCTTCTTTGCCAAACCTTGCCGCAGCCGGTTGCAGGCCGAGATTTTCCCGACCGTCATGGGGGGCGGTTGCTGGGTGGGCGAGCTGCAGGTGCTGGCCGTCGACGGCAACACCACCCCGGCGATCGTCGATGGCTTCCTGATCCGTGACGAAAGCGGACGGCCGTCCTGCCTGGCGGCCGTGGTCACCGATGTCAGCGAACACAAGCGGTCCGAGGAGGCCCTGCGCAAGAAAGAAGAAGAATTCCGCCAGGCCCAAAAACTGGAAGCCGTCGGGGCTCTGGCAGGCGGCATGGCCCATGAGTTCAACAACCTGTTGCAGGCGATTCGCGCCTTCACCCAGTTTGCCCTGAAAGGGCTGTCGCCCGAGGAACCGCGCTATCAGGACCTGCAAGAGGTCCTCAAGGCCTCGCAGCGGGCGGCCGGTTTGACCAGGCAACTTCTGGGTTTCAGCCGCCGCCAACCCTTCGAGCCCAAAGACGTGCCGGCCAACGAAATCCTGGCCGATCTGGAAAAGATGTTGCGGCCGCTGATCGGCGCGAACATCGAGCTTCAGATGATGCTGGGAGAGGGCGTGGGCCAGTGGCACGTGGACCCGATCATGATCCAGCAGGCGGTGATGAACCTGTGCATCAACGCCCGCGACGCCATGCCCGCCGGCGGCAAGCTGCTGATCAAGACCGAAAACGCGGTGCTGGATGCGGGCGAGTGCGGGCTCCCTCTCCCAAGCCAGCCGGGGCGTTACGTGCGGCTGACCGTCTCCGACACGGGAAGCGGCATGACCGCCGAGGTGCAAGAGCACCTCTTCGAGCCCTTTTTTTCCACCAAGGGGGTGGGCAAGGGGACCGGTCTGGGCCTGTCGATGGTGTACGGGGTAGTGCAGCAGCACGGCGGAATCATCCGCGTCCACAGTCAGCCCGGCCGGGGATCGACCTTCGAGATCTATCTGCCCGCCGTGGAGGCGGTGGCAGAAGCGGCGGCTGCGCCGCTGCCGGCTCCGGCCACGGCGGGGACCGAGACCATCCTGGTGGCCGAAGACGATCCGCTGGTGCGGGCGGCGTTGGTCCGGACCCTGGCAACGGCCGGGTACCGGGTGCTGGCGGCCGCGGACGGAGAGGAGGCGGTGCGGTTGTTTGGCGAGCGGGCGACCGAGATTTCGCTAGTGGCGCTGGACATGATCATGCCGCGGATGGGCGGCCGCGAAGCCCATCGGCAAATCGCGCAAATGAGCCCGGATACGCCGGTCATTTACTGCACGGGCTACGACCCGGACTCGACGGAACTGGAAGCCGCCGACGCGGCCGCGTTGTGCATCCTGCAGAAACCGGTCGATTCGGACCTTTTGTTGGTTACGGTTCGGAGACTCTTGGATCGGAGATCGCCATGTCCACTGAGCTAAGCCAGCCCGCCGAGGATCCGTCGGCAGCCACCATCCTGGTGGTCGACGACGAGTCCTACGTGCGAACCATCATCTGCCGTTGGCTCAGCGAGGGCGGTTATCGCTCCGCTCAGGCCGGGAGCGCGGCGGCTGCCTTGGAATACTTGCAGCAGCACGAAGTGGAGTTGGTGACACTCGACATCTCTTTGCCCGGCCGCTCCGGGGCGGACGTATTGCCGGAAATCAAGCAGCGCTGGCCCGACACGGAGGTGGTGGTGCTCACCGCCCTGGGAGAGGCGAAGCTGGCCATCGAGATGTTTACCCGGGGCGCCTACGCCTACCTGGTCAAGCCCGTCGATCCGGGCGACATGCTATTCCGAGTCAAGAAAGGACTGGAGCGACGACGGCTGGTGTTGGAGAACCGGCGCTACACCCGCGATCTGGAAGACAAGGTGCGAAAGCAAACCGCCACCATCCGGAGGGCTCACGAAGAGACCATTCTGCGGCTGGTGAACGCCTCACGATACCGCGACGAGGAGACCGGGGCGCATATCAAGCGGACCGGGCTGTACAGCGAATGCTTTGCCCAAGTCCTGGGGTGGCCGGCCGACCAGGTGGAAAACATCCGCATGGCCGCCCCCATGCACGACGTAGGCAAGATCGGCATTCCCGACGCCATTCTGCAAAAGCCCGGCAAGCTGACGCGGGACGAGTTCGAGATCATCAAGACCCACACCACCATCGGGGCCAAGATGTTGGCGGGGTCCGAGTCGGCCATGCTGCAAATGGCCCATGACATCGCGCTGGGTCATCACGAGCGTTGGGATGGGAAAGGCTATCCTCAGGGTCTGGCCCAATCGGCCATTCCCGAGGCGGCTCGGATCGTGGCCTTGGTCGACGTCTACGACGCCCTGACCCACGACCGTATTTATCAGGCCGCCCTGCCGGAAAATGAAGCCCTGGCGATCATGGAGGAGGGCCGCGGCAGCCACTTCGATCCGTTCTTATTCGCCATCTTCTTCAGCTTGCTCCCGCAGATGCGGCGGATTGCCGCCGAGAACCCGGACCAGCCGGTTCAAGATTACGCCCGCCGGCAGCGGCTGCCAGTCCCGCTGAGCAGCTCAAGCCTCGAAGCAGCCGAAAGCCCCGCGGCGGTGTGACCCGCGACCAAGAAATACGGACGCGTTTGCGGCTGGGGACGTGCAACGTGCTTTGGCACGCAATCCGGGCCGGGAATAAGTCGGTCCTCAGGCCCGCGAAGATGGCATACGTCCGGAAGCGGCAAACGCGCCGAAAAGGAACACGTTCGTGTCAGTGATCGATCAGATCCTCCTTTTGTGAGAGCAAGCAGAACGCGGTTCGAGCTACGACGGCGGCCGGGGCCGGGGCGGATACGGCGGCATCGCCAGGTAATCGGCCAGGCCAGCCTGGAGGTCTTCCTGTTGCCGACGCAAGCGGTGGCGGCGAGCCAGGGCACTCAGTTGATCGCCGAGTGCCCCGGCAGGCGGCCCGGATCGCGGCAACCTCGCCTTGTTCAGGTACGCCAGCGGCAGGCGCAACGGTCCGATGGGACGAATCATGGGTCGTGGGTCGTTGGGTTGACGATGGGGCGCGGCTCGCGAGAAATCACGCGTAGCCGCGGCCAGCCGGCCTCGAACGGGCGTCGTTTTCGGCCGGTACTTGCATATACACGACCCTCCGCGGAAGTCAAAAAAAGATTCAAGAAAATTGCGGCCGCGAACGACAAGATTTTGGTCCCGGCGCCGCGCGAGAGAAATAGTCGCCAGAGATTGGGCAGCCGGCAGAGTCGTGGGGCCCTGCGGCCTAAGGGGACAGGCACATTTTTCGGCCGTCGCGCCTACACAAACGACACAGTCAAGCGGGCCGAAAAATGAGCCAGCCCCCGGTGCGACGCGCTATGGCTCTCCGCGCCGGGCGTTTGCGGAGGAGGTGTGCTCGCCGCCCTCTGGCTGCTCGAGCTTGGCCAGGGCCTCGCGGCGGCCCATCTTCCGCAAGGCCACCAGGGCCGCGAACTGGGCTTTGCGGGGCCGAGTCTTGCCGTGCTCCCAATTGTAGACCGTCAGAGTGGAAACACCGGCCAGCTTGGCGTATTCGTCCGCCGACAATTTCAGGCGCCTTCGCTGGGCACGTACCGAACGGGCCGAGAATCGCAACCGTTCGGCCGGCTCGGTGATCGCAGCGGCGTAACCGCGATGCTCTCGTTCGCGGATGTCGAGCCGCGTCAGTCTGCGCTGCTGCAAATGCACCTGACGCTTCAAGTGGGTGAGGTCACGACGGTGCTGGACCACGGCCTCCTTCATCTTGCGGGTTTCCGCGCGGACCACTCGCTTCGCCAGTCGCGTGACCTCCTCGCGAAAGACCACGGCAAATCGAGCCATCGCCCTGTTCCTGTGCTAGAATAGCCCGCCACCCCTCGTGAGTGGTTGGTGACGCAAAGATTATAGGCGCGGCCTCCGGGGCGGGCAAGAAAACGACTGCGTACAACGGTCCTCGGCAAGTTAGATTGACAGGGCAAGCTGACAACAATCCCAAAGAGCCGTTAAGCGGCGCAAATCACGATGATCACGTCGGCTGAAGGAGACGATCCGATTCTCACGGCCAACCC
>JAJYGU010000086.1 GCA_021784975.1 Planctomycetota bacterium | reverse complement strand
GGTGCTCGGCATGGCTCCACGGTGTCCCCGAAGGGCAAGAACCCGAAGATTGGGGAGCGATGCGTTGCAGCGCAATCGTGTCCAGAGGCCCTTGGCTCGCCGACCGGTTGTGCGGTCCGGTCAGGCCATCGCTTACTAGGGCCTCATCCGAGCCACTCGGCGTCGTCCGACAGCTTATTTTCTTCGTCTGCCGGACACTACGACCCCGAGTGGGTCCAACAAGGACATTTACTACCGGGCTTTCACCGAGCGGGTCGCCCCGCAACGGCGCCGGTTATCACTACCTAGGCACCTAGTCAACTCCTACGACCGGACTTGCACCGGCAAGACAGACAACCGTATAAACTGCGAACGGATTGAACACGGATATCGCATTTTGCGATTGCCCGGCTTCCGCCCGGCGCCCTCTCCCTTTCCGCCCTATCCGTGTTTCATCGGTGGCTTCATAACGTCTTTGCTGATGATGCCTTACGTTCTCATTGCCTCTGGAGACCGTCAAAGTGCGAAGCACCGCCCGAAAACATCGACTTGTCTTTTCGTGGGACGCGAAAATCGGGACAGTCCTCCGGCCCCTTGACCCGATAACGATACGTATGTACACTATAAGAAGGACCGAGGGGATTGTCCCCTTTGGGGGAGCCCGGACCGAGCGGGGAGGACCTTGGCATGGAACCTTGCGACCTGGAACAATTGCGGCAGCAGATTTTTTGCCTGGAAGGCAGCCGGTTCCACAAGGGCGACGGCCTAGTTTCCAGCGGCTGCCGTGCGGTGGATGAGTTGCTGCCGGAAGGAGGATTGCACCGCGGCGCCCTGGCCGAATGGTTTGCCGCCGGAGAGAGTATCGGGGCCACTGCTTTGGCGCTGCTGGCAGCCCGCCAGGCGTGCGGCGAAGGCGGCATGCTGATCGTGGCGGATGGGCGGCGAGAGTTTTATCCGCCCGCGCTGGTCCGTTTCGGGATTCCCATGGGGCAATTTTTAGTGGTTCACGCCAGCAGCCAGGCCGATCATTTTTGGGCCTTGGATCAAGCGCTCCGCTGCCGCGGGGTAGCGGCCGTGCTCGCCTGGCCGAATCAGCTCGATGGAAGGACGTTTCGCCGCTTGCAGCTCGCCACCGAGGAAGGGGGCGGGCTAGGGCTGGTCGTCCGCCCCGCCGCGGCACGAAATGCTCCCTCTTGGGCCGCGACGCGATTTCTGGTCGAACCCCTGCCGATCGCAGCCGGGCGGCGCGGTTTGCGCCGGGTGCGGATCAACGTGCTCCGCTGCCGAGGCGGCATTGGCCCACGAAGCGTCGACGTGGAGATCAACGATGACGGCTACCAAACGCATCCTCTGCCTCTGGCTGCCCGACTGGCCACGCCAGCGGCAAGCTAAGGGGACTGTCCCGATTTTTGTGGCAGGGCACCGTGCAAAGCATGGTCGCCACAAAAATGGGACTGTCCCCTTGGATCAGGTCATGGCGGATCGCGAGACGTTGGAGGCCCTAGCCGCTTTTTGCGAGCGATTCAGCCCGACGGTCGGCGTGGAAGCAGCCGACCAGCCGGAGTGTCTGTGGTTGGATATCTCGGGCGTCGCCCAGCTTTTTGGCGGCGAGGCGGCCCTGGTGCAACAGGTGGTCGGCGATTTCGCCCGGCGCGGGCTAACGTTTCGCCTGGCGGTGGCCGATACCCTCGGGGCCGCCTGGGCTGTGGCCCATTACACTGCCGAAGGGGACAGGCACATTTTTCGGCCTTCAGGCATACACAAAGGACATGGCGAAAAGGGCCGCGACCAACCTTCGGTCGGTGCCCGGAGCCAGTCCCCGGCCATTATTCCCTCCGGCGAAACCGAGGCCGCCCTGCGGCCGTTGCCGGTGGCGGTTTTGCGGCTGGCCGGCGAACCGCTCGGCCTATTGCGCCAGTTGGGGATCGAGCGCATCGAACAGTTGCTGGCCCTGCCGCGGAGCGAGCTGACGGCCCGGTTCGGGCCCCAGGTGCTCGAACGGCTCGACCAGGCAACCGGCCGGCTACCAGAACCGATCCCCGCGCGAATGCCGCGGCCCCGCTTCCATGCCCGCTGGACATTCGATCCGCCGACGGTACGGCGGGAAACCGTTGAGCAGGCCCTCGATCACCTGTTGGCGGAGGTGGCGGCGATGTTGGCCGCCCGCGGTTGCGGGGCGCTGCGGTTGGAGTGTCGGCTCAACTGCCCGCCCCAGAAACCATTACAGGTGGGTTTCGGGCTGTTTGAACCGACGGTGGCGGTGAGGCATTTGTCGGAGTTGATGCGGCTTCAGTTGGAACGCTTGCGGCTGACTAGGCCCATCACGGCGATCGATGCGGAGGCCACTGCTACGGCTCCTTTGGAGCGCCGTCAGCTAGAATTGTTCGCCGGCGATTCGCCGCGGTCCCAGCCGCGTCAATTGGCCGGGCTGATCGATCGCCTTAGCAGCCGCCTCGGCCGCCAGGCAGTGGTCCGCGTGCGGCTGAAGCCCGATGTCCAACCGGAGCTGGCCTGGCAGGGCGAGCCGGCGGTCGACCAGGGGTCGCGGCCGCGGAGGCGATCGGGGACTGTCCCCTTCGACACGAATAGCTGCCCGCCGCGCCCGTTGCAACTCTTGCCGCATCCATTGCGGCTCTCGGCCATGTCGCTTTCGCCGGACGGCGTCTTCCCCGGTGGTCCGCCGCTGCGGTTTTCTTTCCACAGTTGCCAACACCACGTCGCGCACGCTTGGGGGCCGGAGCGGATCGAAACGGGCTGGTGGCGGGGACAGGCGATCGGCCGCGATTATTTCCAAGTGGAGACCACCGCCGGCTCGCGCTTCTGGCTCTTTCGCCGGCTCCGCGACCACCAATGGTTTTTGCACGGCATGTTCGATTAGCCATGTACGCCGAACTCCACGCCAAAACGAACTTTTCCTTTCTCGAAGGGGCCTCGCATCCCGCCGAGTTGGTCGATCGGGCCGCCGAATTAGGCTATGCCGCCCTGGCAATCACCGATCGCAACAGCCTGGCAGGGGTGGTCCGCGCCCACGGCGCCGCCAAGGAACACGGGTTGAAACTCCTCATCGGCGCAGAAATCACACCTTGTGACGCTCCACCGGTGGTCCTGCTGGCTACCAACCGAGCCGCCTATGGACGGCTGGCGCGATTGATCACCTGCGGGCGGCGCCGGGCCGAGAAGGGCGCCTGCCAATTGACGTTCGACGATCTGGCGGAGCATGCGGCCGGGCTGATCGCCGGAGTGGTTGGCCGGGGACTGTCTCAATTTTTGCGGCGACAACAACCTTGCCCTGATCAGGAAACCGGTTCGCCGCAAAAATGGGACTGTCCCCTTCGCTGTCCACGTCAAAGTGGGCGTGCGAAGGGGGCAGGTCCATGTTTTCGGCCAACGCTTTGCCCGCCAAATGCCTCTATCGGCCGAAAAATGGACCAGTCCCCCGAATCCTGGCTCCGCGCCTATTGCGAAGTGTTCGGCGATCGCTGCTACTTGTTGGCGGAGTTGCATCACGGCCCCGACGACCAAGGCGAGCTGCAGCGGCTGGCAGCGCTGTCGCGGCGAAGCCGCGTGCCGCTGGCGGCCGCCGGCGACGTACACTACCACCTGCCCGAGCGGCAGACCTTGTGCGATGTTTTGACGGCCATTCGCCTTGGCTGCACGGTGGCTACAGCGGGCGAGCATCTGTTTCCGAATGCCGAGCGTTATTTGCGGCCGCCGGAAGAGACGGCTGCCTGGTTTGCCGCCGCTCCGGGGGCGGTGGAGCGGACGCTGGAAATCGCCGGCCGCTGCACGTTTTCGCTCGACGAGTTGCGGTATGAGTATCCCGAGGAATTGGCCCCGGCGGGCGAAACGCCGCTGGTCTACCTTTCGCGGATGGCTTGGGAAGGGGCCCGCGGCCGCTATCCCGGCAGCGTGCCCGAAAAGGTGCGGCGGTTGTTGGAGCATGAGCTGCAACTGATCGCGGAATTGCGCTACGAGGCGTATTTTCTGACGGTGTGGGACCTGGTGCGGTTCGCTCGCAGCCGCGGCATCCTCTGCCAGGGGCGCGGCTCGGCGGCCAACTCGGCGGTCTGCTATTGCCTGGGCATTACTGCCGTCGATCCCGAGCGGACGGACCTGTTGTTCGAGCGGTTCGTTAGCCGCGAGCGAAACGAGGCCCCGGATATCGACGTCGACTTCGAGCACCAGCGCCGCGAAGAAGTGATTCAGTATCTTTACGACAAGTACGGCCGCGATCGGGCGGGCATCACGGCTGAGGTAATTACCTACCGTCCGCGATCGGCCATCCGCGACGTCGGCAAGGTATTGGGGTTTCCGCTGGAGGCGATCGACCGGCTGGCGAAACAGTTGGAGCACTTCCACCACGAGCCCGATTGGCCTGCCCGCTGCGGCGAGGCCGGCATCGATCTCGACACCCTTCCTGGCCGGCAACTGATTGAACTATCCGAGCTGTTGCTTGGTTTTCCACGGCATTTGTCGCAGCACACCGGCGGCATGGTCATCACCCAAGGGCCGCTGTGCGAATTGGTGCCGATCGAGAACGCCGCCATGCCCGAGCGGACCGTCATCCAGTGGAACAAGGACGATCTGGACGAGTTGGGCATCCTCAAGGTGGATTGCCTGGCGCTGGGCATCCTCACCGCGATCCGCAAGAGTTTTGAGCTCGTCGAGCGGCACCACGGCCGGAAGTTGAGCCTGGCCGGCATCCCCGAGGGCGATGAAGCGGTGTATGCGATGATCCGCCAGGCCGACACCGTGGGCGTGTTCCAGATCGAGAGCCGGGCGCAAATGAGCATGTTGCCGCGGCTGCGGCCGCGGTGTTTTTACGACCTGGTAATCGAGGTGGCCTTGGTCCGCCCGGGACCGATCCAGGGCAACATGGTCCACCCCTATCTCCGCCGCCGCAACGGCGAGGAGCCGGTTGAGTTTCCCAACCCGGCGGTCCGCCGCGTGCTGGAAAAGACGCTTGGCGTGCCGCTGTTCCAGGAACAGGCCATGCGGCTGGCGGTCGAGGCGGCCGGCTTCTCGCCCGGCGAGGCCGATCAACTCCGCCGGGCCATGGGGGCCTGGCGGCGGCCGGGGCTGATCGACCAGTTTCACCAGAAGCTGATCGCTGGCATGCAGGCACGGGGGTTCACGCTGGAATATGCCGAGTCGGTATTCCACCAGATTCGCGGCTTCGGCGACTACGGCTTTCCCGAGTCGCACGCGGCCAGTTTCGCGCTCTTGGCGTATAGCTCGGCGTGGCTGAAACGCCACTATCCGGCTGCCTTCACCGCGGCGGTGTTGAACAGTCAGCCGATGGGCTTTTACGCCCCGGCCCAGTTGGTCGCTTGCGCCCGGCAACACGGCGTCGAGGTCCGGCCGGTCGACGTCAACTTCAGCCATTGGGAGTGTACGTTGGAGGACGGACCGGGGACTGGCTCATTTTTCGGCCCCTCAAGGGACGAAAAATGTGCCTGTCCCCTTTCGTCACTCCCGTCGGACGAAAATGGGACGGTCCTTTTCCCGGCCCTGCGGCTCGGCTTCAACCAGCTCTCCGGCATGGCATCGGCGAATGCGGAAATCATCGTCCGTGTCCGAGGGACAAAACCATTTCGTTGGGTGGGCGACTTTGCTCGCCGCACCGGCTTCGGACGCGGCGTGCTGGTGCGGTTGGCCAAGGCGGGTGTATTTGGCTCGTTGGGCCTCAATCGGCGCAATTCCCTCTGGCATGCCCTGGCCCAAGACAAGAAGCGGCTGCCGCTGTTTGAGGGCGAATTGGGGTGGGATGAGGCTGTAGAAGGACGTGCTTCACAGGCCCACGACAAGCGGGGGCATGCCACCTGTCAAGAATGTGACGGCTTGCCGAAGATGTCGGCGGCGGAAGAGGTATTGGCCGACTACCGCGCGCTGGGGCTTTCGCTTGTCGGGCATCCGGTGGGATTTCTCCGCGCGGAGTTGGACGCCTTGCGCGTAACCCCGGCGGCAAAGCTGAAAACCTGGGGCGACCGTCGCCCGGTCGCGGTGGCCGGCATCGTGCTGGTGCGGCAACGTCCCTCCACCGCCAAGGGCATCACCTTCGTCACCTTGGAAGACGAGACGGGCACGGCCAATCTCATTATTCGTCCCGAGGTTTGGAAGCGATATCGCTCGGCGGCCATGGGAGCGACCCTGCTCTTGGTTCGCGGCCGTTTGCAATCCCAGGAGGGAGTCATTCATATCCTGGTGACCAAACTGGAAGACCTCTCCGGGCGATTGGCCGGCATGAGTTCCCAGTCGAGGGATTTTTGCTAGGTTTTGTCGGAAAACGGCTAATGACACGTTAAGCGAAGGTATCGGTGGATGAAAGCCATTTTGAGCATGCCGGCGAAGTTCTTGGCGGTTTTCTCGAATCGCGTGAAGATTCGTCGGTTCTCCTTCAACCAGCCGATTAACC
>JAJYGU010000437.1 GCA_021784975.1 Planctomycetota bacterium | reverse complement strand
CGTGAAGTGATTGGCGTTCCCCTTTGGTACCTTTCGCTTCAGCCACCTCGGCAGCGAGCGGGCAGCAGAGGGGTCGGCAGAGGGATTAGGGGTTGGGGATTGGGGATTAGCCACGGTTGGTTTGCTCTACCAGCTTAGTAAGTACCGTCTGCGCCGCGCCACTGTCGATCGCCTCGGCGGTCAGGCGAGCACACTCGGCCAGCGTGGCCGATCGACCGGCCGTCCAGATCGCCGCTGCCGCGTTGGCCACCACGATATCCCGCGGCGGGCCGCGCCGACCTCGAAGGATGCCGCGAATAATCTCGGCGCTCTCGGCCGGCCCGGAGACGAGCATGGTCTCCCGTCCGGCCGGCTCCAATCCAAAATCCGACGGCTGCCAGTCGAACTGCCGCAGCACCCCGTCGGCCGCCTCGTAAACATAGGTTGCGCCGGCCAGCGTTACTTCGTCCAGCCCGTCCGTGCCGTGTACGACCAGGACGCGATGCGTGCCGAGTAGCAGCAGGGCCTCGGCCATGAGCGGCTGCAACTCGGCTCTTCCCACGCCCAACAACTGGAACGGCGCCGAGGCGGGGTTCGCCAGCGGGCCGAGGATGTTGAAGATGGTGGGAGTGCCGATTTTCTGCCGTACCGCCGAGACGTGCTTCATCGCCCGGTGCAGCAACGGCGCGAAGCAGAAACAGATGCCCAACTGGTCGAGACAGGCCTCGACGCAGGCCACGTCGGCCTCGACGTTCACTCCCAGCGCGGCCAGCACGTCGGCCGAACCGCTGCGGCTGGTCATGCCGCGGTTGCCGTGCTTGGCCACCGGCACGCCGGCCGCCGCCGTGACCAGGGCGGCTGCCGTGGAGATGTTGAACGTGTTGGAGCCGTCACCGCCCGTGCCAACGATGTCGATCAGCCCAGCCCGCGTCGAGCGGATGGGCGTCATCCGCCGTCGCAAGGCAGCCGCCGCCCCGGCCACCTCGGCCACCGTCTCGCCCTTGCGGTGCAAAGCCACCAGCAGCCGGGCAATCGCCTCTTCCGCTGCCCCGCCTTCCATTATCTGGCCAATGGCCTCCACCATCTGTTCCATCGACAGATCACCGCCGGCCTCAACGATGCGGATTGCACGCTCAATCATGGAAGGTCACGATAGCAGATGTGCGTACCTGCCGGAAGAGGAGTAGCAGGATCGCGGCCGCGACCAATCCCGTGTACAGAGCCCTGCCTGCAGCGTGTAGCAAGAAAGCGATCGTCAGCAGCGCCATAAGTGTGTTGTGCAGATACCATCCCAGGCCAAAGAAAGCGAACGGCGGCGGCGCCAGCCAGCCGTTCCGGTTGAGCAACCAGGCATAGAGCCCGACGATTGCGGCCAAGCACGCAAAGAACACAGCGGGACTGAGCTTCGCGCCGGCGATTGCCGCCAGGGCGAAGAACGGGACGATGACGCAGAAGCCCGCCAATAGCGGCTTGACCGCTGCTGTGCTCGGCACGCTGGGCATCGTGCCTTTCAGGCGGGAAGCAACCGCGCAACAGGCTAAGATCGTTACCAGAAAGACCGCAAGTTGCGGGCGCGTCCCGGTTATCCCCTTGGGCGACGTACCCAAGAACACGGCGCTGCCCAGAAACAGCAGAACGATGCCGAGAACGGTCACGATCGAGGTCTTGAGCCACGCAACGTGTCGCGCTTTGGGAAAGCAATGGTGGGTTAGCACGATGGGAAATGCCACCGAGGCGAAAGCGTGCCAGACAGCGATCGTAACCGCGAAGGGGACGCTAATGCCCATAACTACGCCATAGTGATCGTACGTTGGCAGCGGAAGGTGCTCGTCGATGATGAGCGTCTTGGCCAGCAATCCCTCGTTGAAGATGCCATATCCGAACCCAAACAAGAGCAGCCCGGCCAATCCCGCGCCACACCGCACGGCCAATTCCCGAACGACGAGCACGGCCAGGCCGTAGCCCAGCAAAAGGAATAGGAAAAGGCCGGGGGCAAGGAACCCAAGCAGTGGAGTGCTGCCGCTGAACAACTCCGGCAGAAAGGTGGAGATAAGTACCAGACTCGCTATTGCCGGGGCGGTGACGCGGATAGTCGCCCAGCGGCTCGGATTGTCCATCGTTCGCTCCTGTGATGCGCAACGTACTTGCCACCTCGGCTACCTCTCGCCCATGTCAATCAAAAGCCTATTGTACGTCCCCCCGATAAGTTCCGACAATGCGGCAAGGGTGTAGGACGAAGGAGCTGACCGGCGCGAGGGCTGGTTGGCGCTCAGAAAACGTGGTGTTAGGATTGCATAAAAGGCAAAACCGCGTGCTCAGCAGCCCATATCGGCGTCGCCGTCATGGCCGGCGCTCCCAACAACATACCTGCGTACTTGTCGGCCATAGCCCACCATGGGACGACGTGCTTTACGCAAGATCGACTCCAAGATCGACCTCTCGGCGCATCTAAAGACCCTGCACCAGTTGCCCAGGCCGTGGGATCTCGCTGGGCTGTTCGGCCGGGCGGCGCCCTTGCAGGTGGAGGTAGGCTCGGGCAAGGGGCTATTCTTGCGGCAGAGCGCGGCTGCTCTGCCCGAGATGGATTTTCTCGGTGTGGAGGTGGCCCGCAAGTACGCCGCCTATGCCGCCGCCGGGCTGGCGAAACAGGGGCTGCGGAACGCGGTCGTCGTCCACGGCGACGCCGTCCGGCTGTTTGCCGAGTGGCTGCCCGACGAATCTGTGACGGCGGTCCACATTTATTTCCCCGACCCGTGGTGGAAGGCGCGGCATAAGAAGCGGCGGGTGATGCGCGAATCGTTGGTCCGCGACGTACAGCGCACGCTGCAGCCCGGCGGCTCGCTCCATTTCTGGACCGACGTGGAGGAGTATTTCCAGACGACATTGGAATTGCTGGCGGCGAAAACGACGCTGCTCGGGCCGTTGCCGGTGCCGGAAACCCCGGCCGAAGACGACATGGCCTACCGCACCCATTTCGAGCGGCGGGTGCGTTTGGCCAACGAGCCCGTCTATCGGGCCGAGTTTCACAAGGGGCGTGGGGCGTGACAGCACGCCACCGCCGCGAAAGACTACGGCGCATTGACGGTGCTTCGTCGCCATATTAGGTTGGAGCCGTGGATGAGTCAGGGCGGCGACACAATACGTAGTGAGAATGGAGCATCTAGCTATGGCCGTGCTATTGAAACACGTGCGAAGTCATTGGGCGATTGTCGTCGGTGTAGTCCTGTGCCTGGCGGAGTGGAGCCACACCTGTGCCGGTGCGGCGCAAGAAGGGGAAAGGCGAGCGTCGCAACCGGCCCCGCAAGCCGTGCCCGCGTACCCCACGCCTCACCCGCGCATCAATCTGGCCATTTGGTACCAGGTCGATCCGGCCTGGCCGCAGCGGCCGGCGGGTCTCGCCTGGGGGGCGGCCTCGGCCATCGCTATCGATTCGCACGATCACGTGTATCTGTTCACCCGCGCCAAGCCGCCCGTGCAAGTCTACGATGCCGCCGGCCGGTTACTCCGCGCTTGGGATCACCCTTTGATTCGGTTGGCCCACGGCCTGAGACTGGACTGCAAGGGCCATGTCTGGGTTACGGATGTTGCCAACCATGTCGTGATCGAGTTCACTCCCGAAGGCAAGCTGCTCAGGACGCTGGGCACTCCGGGCGTGCCCGGCGAGGACCGGACGCATTTCAACCGCCCGACCGACGTGGCCATCTCCCCCAGCGGCGATGTGTTCGTGACCGACGGCTACGGCAACAACCGCGTGGTGCATTTCGATCGCCACGGCAAGTTCGTCAAGGCGTGGGGGCGGATGGGCATTGGGCCGGGCGAGTTCAGCGTGCCGCACGCCATCGTCCGCGATTCGAAAGGCCGCCTCTACGTGGCCGACCGCAACAACGTCCGCATCCAGGTGTTCGACGAGAACGGCGCGTATCTGGATGAGTGGCGCAGCTTGCTGGTGCCGTGGGGGTTGTGGATCACCAAGAACGACGAGATTTGGGCCTGCGGCTCGTCGCCGATGCCGTGGGTCGGCCGGCAGGCCTACCTCAGTTGCCCCCCTAAGGACCAGGTGGTGATGCAGTTCAACACGGCCGGCAAGCTGTTGTCCCTCTGGACGCTTCCGAAAGGCGAAGACGGCAAGGAAAAGCCCGGCGACGTCAACTGGCTGCACGCGATTGCCCTCGACTCGCGCGGCAATCTCTTTCTGGGCGACATCATCGGCAAACGCATGCAGAAGTTCGTGCGGCAGTGAGGTAGCCGTCGCATCAGTCGGGTGCCGTGCCCACGCGCGTCCCGGGCATGATTAGCGGACCTACCCGTCTCCTGAAAAAGTCCCGCCGCGGCGGTGTCTATTCTTGTGAGCATCGCGGGACGCGCCGAATGGACCGTCTGAGCCGGGAAACGGTGGTACGGCTGTGGGACGAGCACGGCGATGCGCTGGTGTTGTACGCCCGGCAGTTCTGCGATGCCCCGGAGGACGTGGTGCAAGAGGCGTTTCTGCGGCTGACGCAGCAGACGCTGGTCCTGGAGAATCCCGTCGGCTGGCTGTACCGGGTAGTGCGGAACCGGGCGCTCAATGCTGCCCGCGGACGCCAACGCCAGTCCCGCCGCGAATCGGGTGCGGCCGCTCGAAGCGAGCCGTGGTTTGACTGGGCCGCCGAGGACCGCCTGGACGCAGCCGAGGCCACCGCCGCATTGGAGGGGTTGCCGATGAACCAACGCGAAGTGATTGTTGCCCGGTTGTGGGGCGGCTTGTCCTTTGAAGAGATTGCGCGACTCCAAGGGGCCTCGCTCAGCACGGTCTACCGGTGCTATCAACGGGGTCTGGCGGCGCTGCGAGAAAGGTTGGATGGCTGATGGCTGACGAAGATCGAGAAAACGATGAGTTGAAAGCGTTTGCAGAGGCGCTGCGGTCGCTGCGGCCGCGGACCGGCCAGATCGATACCGGTTTGCGTTCCCTACTGGCCAAGGATCCCGACGCGATCGCCTGCGACGGACACCTGCTGTTGTGCATTCGCTGCGGCAAGGTCCTGCCGACGGAAGATAGGGCCGCCGACGCGGCTCTCGTTCGGACCGCGCCGCGCGGCAAATGCCGCTGGCTGTGGCCGGCCGCCTGCGCTGCCATGACCACTGTGGCCGCCGGGTTGCTGGTGGCGATGGTGATTTGCCGCGAGGGTGCGCAGAAGGGGACAGTTCCATTTTTACGGCATCGTGCCGCAAAGATTGAGACGGCCCCTCAGACGCGCTCTCAGTCGCGGCAACTCGCCGATCATGGCGGGCCGCCCTCCACCGCGAGCCACGTGGCCGCCGCTAACCAAACCCGGCAGGTCGAAGAGGCGGAGAATCCAATGCCGCCGGGTTTCTCGCGTTGGGCCGTGAGTCGCACGAGCGGAAGCGGTCAGCGGATCCTCTCCGTCGGCGACGCCAATCTGCCGGACGCGCTGCTGCAATGCTACTTTTCGCCACAGAACGATGCCTCGACAGGGCGCAAGCTGGCATCGACTGGTCAACTGGAAATGGCGGAAGCCGCACTGACGAATCACGACCTGTTGCAGCGGCTGTTGAAATTGACGGAAGGAAGCGGCGACCCGTCGCGATCGCCAAATCCTAAACCGTTTCATGTGAGAGAGGAAGCCTTATGAGTTATCTGCAACGGTGGCGAGATGGAGCCCGATTCATCGGGCTTTCCGCCGAAGGCGGTCTTCGGCCCGGCGTTCACGCCGGGTTGGCGGCCGTGTGGAATCCATTGGGTCAGCCCGGTTCACCGGGCTCCTGCCGTTGCTTCGGGAGGAGCCACGTGAACGCGGCTGACACTCCCGATTTAACAGCGAAAACGACTAGAGCGCCATCGCCCCATACCCGGCGTGAAACGCCGGGCCGAATACCGGCTGCGCCGGCAAGGGGCGTTAACGCCCCTCAGGAACCTGTCCGCCGGTTGCACCGTAGTAAGCTGTTGCAAGGTCCTGCGGCAGCCGTTATCCCGATGGGATTCCGCAGGGCAACCCAGGGTTGCCGCGCAGCGGCTACCCTGGGTGCGAAGAGGCAGAATCGGGCTACCCCGAAGGGGTTGTGCAGTGGAACCACACGCCGCGCAACGGTTTCGCAGGCCCTGATGGCGGCGTCCGTAATCGCTGCCCTTGCCGCGCCGGCACGCGGCCAGGATCGAGAGACCATCCAAATCACCCTGCACCCGGTCGCTGCGGCCCAGCCGGCCTTGAAATACCAGTTGTTGCCGCCGTTTCTCGATCGCCGGCCTGGCAACGCGGCCCTGCAGTACCTGAAAGTGCCCCATGAACAGTCGCAGCTATTCAGCAACCGTGAGTTCTGGGACACGATAACGAAGTTGGCAGAGATGCCCTTGGGGGATCTCCGCAGAGAGCTCACTACGGCCAAAGGAAAGTGGTATAGGAGGATGGTCAGCGGGCCGGATGTAATAATTCAAGACCTCGAACGCGGGGCCCACTG
>JAJYGU010000162.1 GCA_021784975.1 Planctomycetota bacterium | reverse complement strand
CCTCTCCTTCAGTCCCTTCTCCGACTTGACACGGCCTTCGCTGACCGAATTTCAGGTGGGCCTCCACTCAGGAAACTATAGCTCAGAAGAGCTTGGCTACTCTTGTGCTCCGATGAACTGATGGACCCGTACAATACCCCAAGCGGCAAATTGTCCACGATCTCGTAGGACTGCACCGCGCGGAATGGCTGAATGCGACCGTCGAACCCATTTCCTTCTTGTGCCCGATTTGCGCCCGATTTGCCGGCCATCTTGCACCTTCCGCTGACACCGCAGCACCCAGCCGTGTACGTTGCCGAATTTTTCGGCATATTCGGTACGGTCCCCTTTTTCCCCCCAATGAAGCGTGTGACCTAGAGTTGGGTATCCCGGATCAGCGATCGCCATTGATTGCCATTGTCTACCGACGATGCCGGCTGACAGGTGAGGGACGCAAGGATGAAAGCATTCGGAAAGTGGCTCCGCAAGCAACTCCACGAATTGGACGTGGTGGAAGGCATCTATTGTGAGATCGACAATCCGGCGGAAGCCGTCGAATGGATCGTGGAACAGGCGGCCGACCGCGCAGCACGGCTCGACTTGGAGTTATACCGCAAGTCCCTTGGCATCAAACGCCGCAGTATTCCAGAGGCACGGTGGTATCTGCTGCAATGCCTGCAAGCGGCAGAGGCTAACGAACCGAAGCCCAACCACTTGACGGTCAGGCAGGCTGCGAAACGCCTCGGTATCGGCATCAATCGACTCTACGATCTGTGCCGCAATAAGTCCGTACCTTACTATCAAATAGGCAAGGCGATCAGGATTCGACCGCAAGACCTCGACGAATACATCCAGCAGTTGGCCAAGCCGCGCCACGGATACCGGCACCTTTAGGCGACGCCCTGAGTCGCCTGATTCAACGCCTTCCGCATGTGGTCGGCGCGCTTCTGGAGCTTGTTGTACACTCGTTGGATCATGCTTAGGTCGCGGTGTCCCACCAGCTTGCTCAGCGTGATCGGGTCAACGCCCTTTGTCAGGGCATCGGTGATGAAGACATGCCGGAGCACGCCCGGTGAAACGTAGAAGCCGAGTTTGATGGTCAAGTCCTCGCAATGACAATGCAACGCCTTGGCCGTCCACGGACGGCCGCGGGTATTACGAAGAATCGGCCCGCTAGGATGCTTGAGGGCAAGCCGCTGGCAAATCGCCCACGCCTTGTCGTTCAGGTGGATAACGCGATCTTCCCGCTTGCCCTTGGCAAGGTCGTGCGGGATAACGAAACAGCGGCCTTCCTGGTCTAGCATGGCTGCCGTCAGAATGCGGGCCTCCTGAGGACGACAGCCAGTCAACCGCAGGATCATCATGTAGTCACGGAGGGCTTCATGCTTGATGGCGGGGATCAGCTTCTTGAATTGATCCGTCGTCAAGTAGGCATCGCGGGGCACGGCAGCCGGCTTGGAGACCTTGGCCAAGGGGTTGTTGGCAATCAAGTCTTCTTTGACGGCCCAATTCAAGGCGCGTTGAATTGCCCGGATGCCGTTGCGCCGGCTGTTCTGGTGTCCGTCCTGTGGCGGATACAGGGCGTCGATCCAGCGAGTGAGGTGATACGCCCTAATTCCACTGACTTTAAGGGTGGCCGACAACTTGTCAGTGAACGATTTGACATATTGGCGATAGAACGTGTAGGTGCCGGGCGCTTTATGCTTCTGGGTGTACTCAAGAAACTCGTCCATGAGCGGCACCACGCGGGGATCAGCCGTCAGATCAAGCTGGCGGCCCATGATCTTATGGTACAGTTCCCAAGCCTTATCTTCGTTGGGATCAAGCCGAACGTCCTTGCGGTTGAGCTTCAGATACCAGCACTTGTGCGTGGACTTCCAGAACGGTTGCGGTTGTCGCATGGCAGATGCCTCCAATCAAGGATAGCCCACGATGGGAGACAATAGGAGAGACAAGTTGGGGACAGGAAGTTTGTAAGTGCAGTAGACCTTCGCACTTACGATGAGAAAAAGGCTAAAGCTGGTCCACCAACTGAGCTAATCGCCCGCGGCGGCCGAAGTCCGGTCCCGTCGCTGCAGAGGCTCTCGGCGACTCCGGCTGGCAAGGATAGATCGTAGTGGTCGCCCCGGACGGCGTCAAGTGACCAACCAGCGGCTGCGCCGAGTCAAGGTTTCCGAACACAGCAAGGCAAGAAGGCGATCAAGCCTCATGTTCACCGACCGACTCTTGCCCTGAAATCCCGCAGAACGTATCCTTAAATCAATGGTCTGGGACAGCCCGGCAGGGAGCAGGTATGGCGACGCATTCACAAGACTTTGTTCTCTTCCTCGAACGCCCGCGATTTCGCGCCCGCCAGCGATAGCTTGCTATGCCTGCCAAATATGTTGTGGGAATGGATTTGGGAACGACCAACAGCTTGTTGGCCTGTGCGCCGTTGGAGGGCGATGAGCCGCGGATCGAGGTGCTGCCGGTCCCGCAGCTTGTGGCGGCGGCCACCGTCGAGGCCCGCGAGCTACTGCCGAGCTTTCTTTACCTGGGCGGGGCCGAGGCGCGGGGCGGGGTGTACGACCTGCCGTGGGCGACTGAGCAGACTTTTGCGGTCGGCGAACTGGCGCGGCGGCAGGCGGCCGAAATGCCCGACCGCACGGTGGCGGCCGCCAAGTCTTGGCTCTGTCACAGCCGCGTGGACCGCCGCCAGCCAATCCTGCCCTGGAACGCCCCGGGCGAAGTGCCCAAGATTTCGCCCGTCGAGACCGCCCAGCGCTATATCGAGCACCTGCGTTCGGCCTGGGAGGCTGCGCACCCCGAGGCGCCGCTGGCCGAGCAATACGTGGTGCTCACCGTGCCCGCCTCGTTCGACGCCAGCGCACGGGAGCTGACCCGCGAGGCGGCCTTGGCGGCCGGATTGCCCGCCGAGGTGATCTTGCTCGAGGAGCCACAGGCGGCGGTCTACGCCTGGTTGGCGGCGAGCGGCCGTCGTTGGCGGCGCGCGATCTCCCTCGGCGATACGTTGCTGGTCTGCGACGTCGGCGGGGGGACCACCGATTTGACCCTGGTCGGGGCCGCCGAGGAACAAGGCGAATTGGTGCTGCGGCGGATCGCGGTGGGCAACCATCTGCTGGTGGGCGGCGACAACATGGATCTGGCCTTGGCCCATTTTGTGGCCGGCCGCTTCGCCGAACAGGGCGTGCAACTCGACCCGTGGCAGTCGGTGGCCCTTTGGCATTCCTGCCGGGCGGCCAAGGAGGCCGTGCTGGCGCCCGGCGGGCCGGAAACGCACACGATTTCGGTGTTGGGACGGGGGCGGAAGCTCGTCGGCGGCACGGTCTCGGTCGAAGTCGATCGCCGCAGCGTGGCCGATTTGCTGGTCGACGGTTTTTTTCCGCGTTGCCGGCCCACCGACCGCCCTGCCCGCCATCGCGTCTCGGGATTCCGCGAGATCGGCCTGCCGTTCGAGTTCGATACGGCCGTCACCCGTCACGTGGCGGCGTTCTTACAGGCGCAGGGCGAATCGGCCGACCAGCCAGCGCGGCCGACCCACGTGCTCTTTAACGGCGGGGTGTTCAAGGCGGCCGTCCTGCGTGAGCGGCTGCTGGAGGTGCTCGGCCAATGGTTTCCCGGCGAGGCCGCTCCGCGGCTGTTAGAAGGCGAGCACGACCTGGATCGTGCCGTTGCTCGCGGCGCAGTCTATTATGGCTGGGCGAAAAACCGGGGCGGGGTGCGGATCCGCGGCGGCACCGCCCAGGCATATTACGTGGGCATCGAGACGGCCGGGCTGGCCGTGCCCGGCGCCCCCCGGCCGCTGCGGGCCCTGTGCGTGGCGCCAATCGGCATGGAGGAAGGCAGCGAGACCGACGTACCTTCCGAGGAGATCGGGCTGGTGGTCGGCGAGCCGGCCCAATTCCGCTTCTTCGCCTCGGCGGTCCGCAAGCACGACCGGCCGGGCGAACTCCTGAACGCCTGGGGCGCCGACGACCTGTTCGAAACCGACCCCTTGGAGACCATGCTGCCGCCGGACGAGTCGATCGAGGAACCCTACGTCCCGGTCAAGTTCCACTCACGGATTACGGAGCTGGGCGTGCTGGAGCTATGGTGCGTGAGCACCAAGAGCGATCGCCGCTGGAAGCTGGAGTTCAGTGTCCGCGAAGAGAGCTAGTCGTAGGTGCGTCCGCGACGCACCGATATGCTTTTACTCTTCGTTCTTGTGCGTCGGGGACGCACCCTGCGTTCTACCTTGGAAGTGGACTGGGAACCCTGTCAAACTGCCCCTCGCTCGGGCATCCGGGCACCACGAACGGAGCGCGATACTGGCGGGTCAGCATGGCGCAGGCCGCCGGATTGTCGAGGATGGTTTCGTTCTTTCCGTCGATCTTCAGCATCGGACCGAGCGTCAACGGCGTCTTCTTCAAGTCGACACCGTTGGCGGCCAGGTGCTTTAACGTCCGGTTCAGGCAATCGTTCACGTCCTCATGGGTCTTCAGCCCATCCAACGTCTTCTTGATCTCCGCCACGGAATGTTTTTGGCCGAGGTAGTAGGAGATGTTAGCCAAGTGGCTGTGGGCGCAGGAGATATGCCCTTCGAGGATGTCGGCGTGGAGAAGTCTCGGGTTGCGGGCCAGGACGGCGTCGACGAAGTTGCCAAAATGGTCGCCGCCGCCGTGGAACCTCTCGACCAGCTTGCCGTCGAGATCGAAGGCGGCTCCCGAGGTGTAGCCGGTCATGACGATGTAGCCCTTGCTACCGTAGAAAATCACCCCCACGCCTGCGCCGCGGAGCTTATCGGTTTTCAGGCCGCGGACCTCGAAGACCAGGGTCTTGTCGCCGAACTCGAAGATGCCGACTTCGGTGTTGGCCACGTCGCCGGCGTCTTCATAGCCCAACCGGCCGCCGTAAGCGATAGCCGAATCGGCCAGGCGGTTGACGCCCAGGCCCCAGCGGG
The DNA here is from genome assembly GCA_021784975.1 of Planctomycetota bacterium. Classification (GTDB taxonomy): domain Bacteria; phylum Planctomycetota; class Planctomycetia; order Pirellulales; family Thermoguttaceae; genus JAJYGU01. The sequence continues at coordinate 1,515 of JAJYGU010000162.1, read as the reverse complement.
CGATGTCCATCTGGTGCGGGCCCTGGTTGCCCATGTCGCCGTTGCCCCATTCGCGCTGCCAGTGCCAGTCATAGTGGAAGCGGCGGCGGGTCAGCGGCAGCATGTGCGACGGGCCGCACCAGAGGTTGTAGTCGACCGACTTCGGCACTTCGTAGTGGCCCTTGGGGCCGATCGAGCGGCGACGTTTGTAGCACAGCCCGCGGGCCAGCTTCACCTCGCCGAGCTTGCCGGCCTTGATGTATTCGATGGCGTCGATGGTCCCCCTCATCGAGCGGCATTGGGTGCCGACCTGGCAGATGCGATTGAGCTTTCGGGCCGTCTGGACCATCACGCGGCTCTCGCGGATGTTGTGGCTGGCCGGTTTTTCCACATAGACGTCTTTGCCGGCTTGCATGGCCCAAATGGCGCACAGGGCGTGCCAATGGTTGGGGGTGGCTGTGGAGATGAAGTCCACCGACTTGTCGTCGAAGGCCCGTCGCATATCCTGGACCACTTTGGGCGGAACCTTTTGTCGCCGGGCCACCGCCGCCGCCTTTTGCTGGCCCATCTGCTTGTCGGCATCGACGATGTAAGCGATGTGGGTGTGCGGGTTCTTCAGCCACTCGCCGATGTGATCGCTGCCACGGCCGCCGACGCCCACGATGGCCACCTGCAACAAGTGGGCGGCCTTCTTGACCGGCTCCTTCTTCTTCTTTTCAGCAGCCAACAGACTGCCCGCCGGCAAAGTGGCCACGACCGCCGCCAGCACCGAATCTTCCAGGAATTGTCGTCGCGTGCATGCTCCCATGAGTGGGCTCCTCAATGATTACGAACCGCGTTGGCAAACAATGGTGGGGCCAGTGGCGAACTCGCTAAGTATACTAAACCCGCGCCGCTCGCCATAGTTTCGCAAATAATGGGGTGTGGGCAGTGGATGTGGTGGCCGCGGATCAACGCCGGCATCAGACCGGCCGGTTCTGCGGGCCGACGTGGACTACGGTGGGTTTCAGTTGGCGGGCCTCTTCGTCGCTGGCCGCGCAATACGAGAGGACGATCACCTTGTCGCCGACAGTCCCCAGCCGGGCCGCCGGACCGTTGAGCATCATCGTGCCCGAGCCGGCCGGGGCCTCGATCACATAGGTAATCAGCCGCTCGGCGTTGGATAGGTTCAGCACGTGGACCTGCTCGCCGGGCAAGAGGTCGGCGGCCTCCATCAAGCGGCGGTCGATGGCGATGCTGCCCTCGTAGTCCAGTTCCGTGCCGGTAAGGGTGGCCCGGTGGATTTTCGACTTGAGCATGAAGCGCTGCACGTGCTTTCCCTCCCAAAGGCTTCATTTTGACGCCATCCGGGCAATTTTTCAACTGGCGCTGCTGCCGGGGGAGGTTTGGTGCCCTCTGCCAAGGAAAAAAGGCGTCTTTTTGACTCCGTGGCCCTGAGGCGGCATCAGCGGTGAGCCAGGGGCCACAATAACTTGAATATGTTTTGGAGCGCGGGCGTCCCACCCGCCACGGAAAAAGCGGGCGAGACGCCCGCGC
>JAJYGU010000139.1 GCA_021784975.1 Planctomycetota bacterium | reverse complement strand
GGTTCCAGACCGGCCGCCAAGGGGAAAGATGCTGGTGATCAACGGCACTTCGCCCACCGTGACGCGATACACGAAATCCTCCCGACCACGGTAGATGGCGTCTTTGATTTCAATGGAATACTCGCCGTCCTCGCGAATCTCATAGTAGAGCACGGGATCCGGGTCGAAGCGGAAGTCATCGTCGTAGGCCAGTTCCTTGCCCTTGGCGTCGTAGAGGGTCAAGGTCGCCTGGAACCAGCCGGGCACGGCGTCAGCGATATAGGGGATCAAGTGCCGCGCGGCCACGGCCATCACCAACCGCTGCCCCTTGGAAGCATGGAACCGGTAGCGGTGGAACTGGCCGGGCAGAATCTGGCCGTTCACCACGGCGGGCAGGGTGATTCGCATCCCTGGGTCGATCTTACGGCCCTTCGGCGCCAAGGCGGTCTTGGCGATCCTGCTCTTCTGCTGCGTGATCTCTTTCGTGGCAGCCTCCGAAAACTCCGGCAACTGGCCGACGCAGAAGATCAGCGGATTCGACACCGCCGTGCGCGTGCCGATCCGCAACTCGCGCGTGCCGGGCCCGGCGTCGGGCGCGATGGTCACCTGCACGACGGCCAATTCGCTGATGGCCGGATTGGCCGGCCGGCGGAAACCCTTGGCCAGCTTCATGCGAAGCTCGCGGAGCCGCTTCGCATCAGCGGCGGTCCAGGTGGCGTGGGCGTATTTCGCCTTGAGCTCTTCCAGTTCCTTGTCTTCGGAGGTGGTGTCGTGCTTGATGTTTTTGGCGTACTTGAAGCTTCGGAACTGCTGCAGGGCCTTGGCATCGTGGGTGATAACCGCCTTGCGAGCCAACAGATCGTCGATCTGGACGCGCAGCTCGTTGCGCTCCTTGCCCGTCATGGGGCGGATCATTCCGCGGACCGTGGCTGAAACGCCCTGACCGGAGACCTCGACGTGGCTCACGTCGCCCAGGAATTGCCCGGCCACGACGGTCTCGAAGGTCGAGCCCTGCTGCCCGCCGGCCGGGTAGACGTAGCCGATGTGCATCCGCGCCCGCTGCGCCAGGGCATCCGCCGCGAGGGCCAAGAGGACCGCGATCGCCACCGCACACCTGTGCCATCGATTCATGGAACGCTCCTGTCCGCGGACGCTTTCTCGAGAGCGCGGGCGTCTCGCCCGCAAATTCGGGGCGGGCGGGACGCCCGCGCTCCAATGGATCGTCACGTAATCTCTCTCAAACGCCCGCCCGACTTGACGCCCTCCCCGGCCGCCGGCAACACGGTAGCCAGGTGGCCCTGCGGATGGGGCAGCTTGCCCGCGGCGTCGATGCCCAGCAGCTCATACATGCTGCCGATCAGGTCCACCGGATACACGGGCCGATCCTTGACCTCTTCGCCCTTCTCGGTGGAAGACCCGACCACGTGCCCGCCTTTGAATCCGCCGCCGGCCACCAACACGGAGAAGACCTTGCCGTAGTGGTGGCGGCCGCCGTTCCAGGGGGCTTCCCAGGCGATCTTGGGGGTCCGGCCGAACTCGCCGCAACACCAGATAATGGTGCTTTCCAGAAGACCGTGGTCCGACAAATCTTGCAACAAGGTGGCCAGACCCTTGTCCAGCTCGGGCAGCTTTTGCCGCATGGCCTGAAAATGGGCCTTGTGGGTGTCCCAGCCGGGATAGTTGACGGTGATATAGGGGACGCCCTTCTCCACCAACCGCCGCGTCAACAGGCACGACTGCCCGAAGGTCGTGCGGCCATAGCGCTCGCGCAACTCCGTTTTCTCCTGTGACAGGTCGAATACCTTGCCTGCGTCGCCCAGGATCAGGTCGTAGGCCTGCTGGTCGCACTGCTGCAACTGCGCCAGTTGGGCATCGTGCGCCAGGGCGTGTTCCAGTGTGTTGAGCCTGTCGAGCAATTCGCGACGTTCCTTCTGCCGTTGGTCGGTAATGCCTTGGACCACCACCCCCTCGACCAGGAAGCGGGCCTGAGCCGGGTCGCCCCCGGTGGCAAACGGCTTGTAACGATTCCCCAAGAATCCGGACTCCGAGAATCGCCCCTGTGGCTGAGTCACCACGATATAGGGCGGAATCAGCCCGCGGTAGCCGCCGTTGTAGCCGCGAAACAGCGACACCACTGCGCCCATGGAGGGATAAACGTCGCGACCGCCCGGCCAGCGGGTGGTCTGCACGATGTAGGCCGCCGTTTCGTGGCCGTTGTTGCCGTGGGTCATGCTGCGGACGAGCGAATACTTGTCGGCCTGCTTGGCCAACTGCGGCAGCAGTTCGCAGATCCGAATTCCGTCCATGTTAGTGGCAATCGGGCTCTTCAAGGGGCCACAATAGTCGGGGCCGGCGCTGGGCTTGGGGTCGAAGGTGTCGAGGTGGCAGGCCCCGCCCCACAACCAGATCTGAATCACTGCCTTGGCCTTCGCCCTGGCCGAAGGCGGCGAAGCGGCCCCGAAAACCGTCACATGATTGCCCAGCAGCAACCCCAGCCCCCCGAGGGCGCCGCGTCGCATCGCATCGCGGCGGGAGATCCGGCCCTCCAGCAGCAATCGCTGCACGTCGAGACCGCGTAGGTCGCCCATGGGTTTTCCTCGCGCGTTAATGTCGATAGAGGAATTCTGCACTGTTGATCAATGCCCACGCAAGATCTACGTGCGCGTCACGTTTATTCGGCGCCTTGCGGAGGTACTCCGCCGCGATCTCCAGTTCGTCCCCAGTGGGCGGACGCGAGAGGATGGTGAGGTAGAGGGCGGCCACCGCCTGGCTCGGCTGTCTGACGACACCGGGACGCCGGTAATTTGGGGCCTTTCCCGTCTTCGCGTTTCTGGCGGCCTTGCTAATGGCCACCGATCTGGCCGACGCCTTGGACTTCGGCGATTGGAACAGCGCCCGCAGCTTCGCACTGTTCTGGATCATCCGTTGGATGTGGCTGGAGTTCAGCAAGTGGAGCCGCTGATCGGGCATAGTCCGGTTGCTCCGTTCTGACTCCAAACCGGTATCGCGCGAGGGATGACCGAATTGCTCCAGGAAGGAACTGGTGATGCTGCCGTCCGGCAAGGTAATCGAGCGTTGGCCCTCGGGGATGAACGTGAACGGCTCGGGGATCGCACTGGAATACTGCTCCGTCATTCCAGTGATCTGGTCCAGGGCATCGATCAGCACCTCGGCCTCCAGGCGGCGGAGGGGGTAGGAGGCGAAATTGGCGGCGGCCTCAGGCCGATCGCTGCGAGGGATGCAGGAAAGCTGATAGGTCTTCGAGTTGAGAATCAAGCGATAGATGTGTTTCAGGTCGTATTTGTCCTCGACCAATTCACTTTCCAGATACGCAAGCAGCTCCGGATTGCTGGGCGGATTGTCCGGACGGATGTCGTCTGGCTCGTGGATGATGCCGCGCCCCAGCAACCAGGACCAGACGCGGTTGACGATGTTCCGAGCAAACCAGGGATTGCCCGGCGCTATCAGCCAATCGGCGAAGACCGCCCGCCGATCTTGCCCGGAAGAGAAACGAGCCAGCGTGCCATCGGGAAAGACTGCCGGTACGGCGGCTTCCGCCTTGGCGGGTGCGGCCTGGTCGGGGTCGAAGGAAACGATCTCTTCCTTCCACTCGTTGGTGGATTTGTAGCAGACCTGCGAGAAAAAGGCGGCCATACCCGCCAACCGTTCTTTCGGCCACTTCTCGGCCCGCACGCCCATGAAGGTCAGGGCCACCGCCTGGGCAATGGCCTGGGGCTCCCGACTCTGCACGGCCCGGTAGAAGTTCACCGGCGGCACGCGGAAATTGCTGCCGTTGGCGGTGAGCATTTCCCGCACAAAGCGGTCGTAGGGCATGTTCTGCCGGATGCACTCGCGGACCCAATGGTGATAGGCCTGGGCCGCGTTGGGCCAGAGATTGATGGGAAACTCGGCCTTGATTCGCAGCAGGTCGCTCCACTTCAAAGCCCAGTAGTCGGCGAATTCGTCCCGCTGCAACAGGCGATCGATCAAGGCGAGGCGCTTATGCGGATTTCGATCTTTGAGGAACCGCTGCGCCTCTTGGAGGGTGGGCAGCGTGCCGATGACGTCGAGATAGACCCGCCGCACAAACACCTCGTCCGAGCAGAGGGCCGCCGGCTGAATTCCCAGCTTCGTCAAGCGTCCGAAGACCAACTCGTCGATCTTCCCTTGGGGCGTCAGATCGGCAGAGCACTCAAAGACCGGAGCTGCTAGCTTCTCGGGGCTGGCAACGGCAGCAGCGGACGTCAACAGTGCCGCCAGGATGAACGACGTGTACATGCGCGTGATTCGTTCCCAGGTTCCAAGAACCGCCCGACTACATAGACTTGAACCCCTGGCCCGCCACTCGGTTCCGGACATTCGGGCCTGAAAGCGATTCAACCGGCGCGTCGCGCCACCATTCCACCGATCCGTGGGGGTTGGCGAGTAGCAGGCAGGCGTTGGGAGCCAGTCCGCCGGAGAGAACACGCGTTACGGTTCACGCCCCACAGCCCACGGTACTCGGGAAATCAGCCTAGCAAGGAAAGCTGCACGAGACGGCTGTGGATCTCCAAGATCTCCTTCTGGAGCTCTCCGATCTGCCCTTGGAGATCCTCGATGGCGGTTTGAGAGCTGGCGGCACGGGCCTTCTTCACCGCCAGCCGGGCCACCTCCACTCTTGCCCGGCGCAGCTCGACTTCCGAATTGCTGACTGTGGTGGGTGACTGTTGATTGATCGCCACCGCCCACTGCAGTTGGTCCTCGGCCAGTCGGAGCTCGGCTTGCATGATGGCCACCTGCAGGTCGTGAAGGGCCTCCGCCTTGCCGCTTCGCGCATAGTCGAGCTGCGCCTGGGCAATGGCAACTGCCGCCCGCAGCGGCTCGGTGACGACCGCGGGCAGCGTGCCCGGCACTCTGGTGTTGGCGCGCTGGGCCTTCTGCAACTCGAGTTTGGCCAAGGCCAGGCAGGCCTTGGCGTAGCGGACGTTCAGGCTCTGTGGCGAGCCGTTGGCGGGCTGAGTCGGCTGTTTTCCCGCTTGACTGTAAGCGTTCCGGTAGGCCGCCGCCAGCAACGCCGCCACCGCCAACGCCGCAAGACTTGCCATCCCGTATCGACCACGTATCATGGGATCACCTCCGGTTTGGTGCATGGACGTTCCAACAAGGAAATCGTATTCACCACCGGGTGACTGGACAATCTCTTAGTTGAGGAACCTACCATGCTTCGAACCCGCCAGATCGTTTCCACTCTGTCCCTCCTTGCCGCGGCGATCCCCGCCGGCGCAGGCACCATTGCCGGCCCGTTTGACTTGAGCGTCACCCCGCCGGAACACAAACGCATGATCGATCCGCAAACCGGTGCGGAGTTGCTCTTCCTGGCGACCGGTCCCGGCGAGGACCGCAACCTCTACTGCGAACAGCGCTCCTGGCTGGCCGATAGCTCGATGATTCTCTTCCACCTGGGGCGGCGGAACGGCGGCCTGACCGGATACCTCACCAAGACCGGCGAACTGGTCCGGTTGACTACTCCCAACGGCACTTTCGCCGGCGTGACGGCGGCCCGCAACCGGAACTCGATCTTTGGCGTCCAGAACGGCAAGCTGGTGGAGCTTTCCCTGGAGATCCACCCCAGCGACCAGCTCCTGAAGACTCCCTCCCGAGTCCGCGGCGCCGAACGGGTGATCTGCCGGTTGGGGCCGGTCTACCGCTCCCTGTCCGGCGCGCTGACCGAGAGCTGCGACGGCAAGTACCTGAGCCTGGCTACCGGCGGCGGGCCCGAAGAGGTCGTCCACGTCTTGATCGTGAACATCGAAACCGGGGCCATCCGCGAAGTCCGCCGGGTGAAGGCGGCCGACTTCCATGGCCACGTCATGTTCAGCCTCACCAATTCCAATCTCTTGAGTTACAAAGGCGAAAAAGACACCGTGCTGGAAGTGGTGGATCTCCGGACCGGCGGCACCGTCTTCCGCCAGGGTTTCCGGCCCAAGGTCGAGTTGGCAACCCATCATTGCTGGTGGGTGAACGATACGATCACCTTCTGTGGCGGTTTTCATCGCGGCCCCAACGAGGACTCCGACGTGAAGATCCTAAACATCTACACCGGCCAGATCCGCATCATTGGACGCGGCAGTTGGTGGCCCGGCGGCACGCCTTCCGAGTTGGCGGCCTACAACTGGTGGCACGCGGCCGGCCACGAATCGGGCCGCTGGGTGGCCGCCGACAACTGGCACGGCGACATCGGCCTGTTCCACGGCCGCACCACCCGCACCTACATCCTCACCAACGGCCACCGCACCTACGGCAGCGGCGCCCACCCGCACGTCGGCTGGGACCGCAAAGGCCAACAAGTCATCTTCGCCTCGCACCTGCTGGGGGGCGTCCACGTCTGCGTGGCCACCATTCCCAAGCAATGGCAGGACGATTGGGAGAAACCGTGAGCCCCTCTCGGGTATCGGCCGTCAAGGTGTGGGCCCACCGGGGGGGGGAACTGTCC
>JAJYGU010000245.1:21611-28405 GCA_021784975.1 Planctomycetota bacterium | reverse complement strand
CACCAGCATGGGCCATGCCTACCTGGAACTGAGCAATCCGGTCTCGGCCCTGGAATGTTTCCGCCGGGCATTGCGGCTCAACCCCGGCCTGGAAGGTGTCCGCGCCCAAGTCGTCCGCCTCACGCGGAAGACGGAAGACAACCGCTAGGAGCCCAGTGGCGTTTCCTCTCTCCCTCTGGGAGAGGGGCCAGGGGTGAGGGCGGAATGAGCCAGCACGGTGCGTCCCCGACGCACCTCTTCTCGCCAATCGCGGTGTGTCACGAACGCACCGTAAAAAGACTTGTGAAAGGATTTCTGAACACGTAACAGGACCCCTTTGTCGGTAGTACTTTCAGATCGCGCAGTTCCCCCCGCGGTTTGTCTTTGAATCTGAGTATCATTTTCATGCCTTCGTTGAACCAGAACTCGTAAGAGCTCCCGATAATCCGACAGACGTTGAAAGTGTACGTGCCAATATCGGCATTGTCGGCAAGGTCATAGGATGCGAGACCTTTGAGCACGAATTCGGATGAAACGAAGGGATAGGTCCGCTTGGCGAAGATGAGAAGCCTTGGCTGCGATTCTATGAGATCAGGATCCTCGAGGAACTCGCGATCAAAAGAGGCTTTCCAAGAGCCGACATTCCGATCGAATTCGACAGTTGAAAGGCAGCATCGCGCATCGTGAAGCAACTCGCACGCCTCCATGAGAGAAGCGCGATCTTTGATATCAAGCCTGACAAACTTGCCGCTCATATCCATAGTTAAAGCCCGCCATTCCGTGGTGCCTGATACACCGCCAAGATGTTTTCCGGCGGGACGTCGGGCTGAAAAAGATGGGCCGGGCCGAGGATGTAGCCGCCGTGGCGGCCCAGCGTGCGGCAGTAGCGTTCCACTTCCGCCTGCACTTGGCTCGGCGTGCCGAGGGGCAGGAGCCGCTGCATGTCGATGCCGCCGTGAAAACAAATCTTGCCTTGAAACTCTTCGTATAACGATTCCGGCGACATCTCGGGACCGACTGGCTGGATCGGATCCAGAATATCGATCCCCAGCGCGATCAATTCGGGGACGAAGCGGCGGATCAGTCCGCAACTGTGATAGAGCACCTTGCCACCCAGGCCGTGGATGCAGTCGATCATTTCGCGGAGGTAGGGAGCCACAAACGTGCGGAACATGACCGGCGAAATGAGCGGCCCTTTCTGGCTCCCCAGATCGCTGATGAGCAAATAGAGATCGATCCGGCCGCCAGAAGCTTCGGCAGCCCGCGCGTAGTCCACTTTGTAGAAATCGGTGAACTTGCGGGCCAGGAAGTGAGCCCACTCGGGCCGCTCGGCCATGTCGATAAACATGCCTTCCCAGCCGCGGACCAGCCCCGGCCGCTGCCAGACGTCCGCGAAACCATAGAGCAGCGCGTAGGGCTCGTAGCGGCGGCACTGCTCGGCCAACGACGAGTAATCGAACCTGTCGGGCAACGGCCAATCAAAACCTTTCAGGTCGGCGAACGTCTTGGCGTCGGCCAGGGCACCGCGGACGTCCTCCCGCATCGGTCCCCACGGCGTCGGCCGGTAGGTATAGCGTTCGCCCCAGAAGTTCTCAAAAAGCCCGCCGCCCAGTTCGCGTTCCGGCGGCGTTGATACTTCCAGGTGGCGGACGTCGACTTCAAGCTCATTGAGCAGCCGATCGCGGTCCTGGTGGCCGACATATTGCATCAGCCGCCGCCAGGTCGGCTCTTCCGCCCAGAAGTCACAGGGAACGCGATCGACTTCGCGATGGCTGATGGCCGCAAGGACGCGTTCGTGAGGTGTTAGAGAGGGTGAAGTCATTCTCCTTTCGCTCCTCCTTCCAGCGAGGCGATCTTCTGCTTCGCCTGGGAAACCCAGGGGCTGCCAGGATAGTCTTTCACGAGCGCGTGCAGTGTGGCCAGCGCGCGGTCCTTGCGGCCGCGGCGGAGGTCGCAATCAGCCGACAGGAGCAGGATCTGGTCGGCGTAGGGCGAATCCGGATTGGCAGTGAGCAATTGCTCGGCCTGGGCCACCGCCTGGGCGTACTTGCCGCGGCCTGCCCAATAGCGGGCGTACAACAGCGTCAGGTAGCCGTCGAGCCGTTCGATGGGGAAATCCCGCCGCCAGGCCTGAATTTCCTCGGCTGCCCGGACCAATTGCCCCTGTTGGATGAACTCTTCGGCGGATCGGGCATGAGCGCCCTGCCAGGCGGTCTTTTCGATGAATCGCCGATTGGCGGTGGCCAGCCGCTGGGCCTCGGTATACGCCTTTCGGGCCGACATGCCGTCGCCGGCGGCCGCATAATAGTCGCCCAAGACGCGCTCAAGATTGGCCACGGCTGGACCGGATCGGGCCTTGCCGAGGCCTTTGGCAGCGGAATCCAAAAGCGCCTTGGCGGTGCTGAACTCCAGCAGGTCGTTGACGGCGATGTCGGCGGCGGCGATCTCACATTCGGCTTTCGTCTGGCTGGCTGTGGCCCGCTGGCCGGCCACCCGCCATACCAGCATCGCCGTCTCCGAGTCGCCGAGCCGATCCCGCGCCATCGGCCCCATCAATTCCGCCAGCTTGAGCAAATCAATCTCCCCTTGGGCTGGCGAATCCTTGGCAAAGGCGGTTTTGCCAGCCGCCACCGCGGCCTCCAGGTAATAACGCGGATCGGCCGACTTCGTTGCCGGCCGCGCCGCCTTGTGGTTTTGGAGCGATCTCTTCTTGGAGTTGCGCCGCCGGCCGGAGCCCTCGTGGGCAGCCGGCGCCTTGCGAGGGGACTGGTCGACCTGACTCTGCGGTTCGAGCGATTTGGCTTCCAAAGCGATCACCAGTTGTCTGAGCGAGGCTACATCCAGCGTTTTGGGGTCATACTGCTCGATGATTGGCAGATAGTCGTCCAGCGAGTATTGTTTGTCTTTGTAGGTCGTCAGCGGCCGGTCGATAGAGAGCTTGTTGGCGATTTCCGACGGCGAGTCGCCGCGGCGCGCGGAGAGCGTGACCGTGTACAAGCCGGGGCGGAGATAAACGTGGGTTGGACTGGGCAGGTCGCTGGTTTGCCCGTCGCCGAAGTCCCAGTGGACCTTGACGCCTTGCGTGGTCAGCGACCTGGGCGAGATATTGCGGAAGGCCACGCCCACCAGCGGCACGTTGTCGTCGGGCAGAGGCGCATCGCCCAGCAGCTTGGCGACGAAATCGGGTACCAACCGGCTGTTCCGCAGAGTGACGTTGCCCGCCAATACATGGTAGACCGCATCGGCCCGAAATACCTCGGGGGGAATTACCACCGGCCGCTTGGGCTTCGGGCCGGGATCGACCTCGCAATCCACCACCATCATGGCCGAGCTGCCGGCGGCCGCATGGTAATACTCGAACGAATGCGTTCCTGCTTGGAGCGTGACGTCATGGCGTTTAGGCAGCCGGGCGCGGTACAGCGGACCATGCCGCCCCGGCGCTGAGGCGACCAACTTCCCATCAATCAACAGGAAACTGCAATCCTGGCTCGAGGTGTAGAGCCCATAGGTGCCGCCCTTCGACAGGTGCAGTTGGCCCGAATAGCGGCTCAAGAACGGTTCGCGTTTGAGGCTGAAAGGGTTGGCCGCATGAAATACGCCCTCGACGTAGTCGGCCCCGATGGGCTCGGCGGACTCGAACGCCCGGCGGACCGACTCGAAGCTATTGAGATTGCAACGCTTGAAGCGGCGGGTTTCCAACAGCAAGCCGTCGCGCCGCGACCATGCCGGCGGCGGCTCTTTAGGCGGATCGCCGCCATAGAGGACCTCGTATTCCGCCTGGCCCTTGACGGTTTGAAAGGCCACTCGGCAAAAATCGCCGGGGCCCACCTGCAAGACCCGTGTCGGGACTGATTCCTTGCTGTTCTTGGCAATCACCAGCACGTTGCTGCCGTCAGGCCGGATTTCGCCGTGGTGGAAGAACTCCGTCACCGCGATCCTGTATCCCTTCCCGGTGGGCACCATCACCGGGCGTACCGCGTTGAACTCCGTGCCGGCATGGCGAAACGACTCGGCAGCCGGGGCCTGGGTCAAGGGCGCAACCACCAGAATCGCCAAACAGGCAATTGGAGCACAGACGTTTCGCATGTGTCTTCTCTAGCCCAAGCGTTTATGCTGCTCGCCGGCGAAAATCGGACATTCGCTGCGATGACCATCGAAACCCGAAGCGTGAGCGAGGCAGCAGCTTACGTCCCTCGCTTACGCTTCGGGTTACGATTGGTTTCGCCCGCGAACGGTACAGGCGCCTGGAAGAGCAACAACCATTGCTCGCAAACTCTCCAACCATTAATGTATAAGCAGAACTTTCCGGATGGAAGGCAAAGGGACTGTCCCGATTTTTGCGGCGGGCACCATGCGTAGCATGGTCGGCCGCCAAAATGGGACTGTCCCTTTCTGCCCAAGCGAGGACAGGAGCAAGGATCATGCCGGCCCCCACCCCACCTATGACGCCCGAGGAGGCGGTCCGTCGGGTTGCCCAAGCCCGCGAAACCCTGGTCGGCGAAGTCCACAAGGTCATCATCGGCCAGGACGAGATGATCGAGCAGATGCTGATCTGCCTGTTCGCCCGCGGCCATTGCCTGACGATCGGCGTGCCGGGTCTGGCCAAGACGCTCACCGTCTCGACCATCGCCCAGGCGTTGCGGATGCGGTTCATGCGGATCCAGTTTACCCCCGACCTCATGCCCAGTGACATCACCGGCACTGAGATTATCGACCAGGACCCGGCCAGCGGCCAGCGCTCATTTCGCTTCGTCCGCGGGCCGATCTTCTCGAACATCGTGCTGGCCGACGAAATCAACCGCACCCCGCCCAAGACCCAGGCCGCGCTTTTGCAGGCCATGCAAGAGTACGAAGTCACCGTGGCGGGCAACACCTATAAGCTCGACCAGCCGTTCTTCGTAATGGCCACCCAAAACCCGATCGAGCAGGAAGGGACCTATCCGCTGCCCGAGGCCCAGTTGGACCGCTTCATGCTCTCGATCAACATCGGCTATCCCACCCGCGAAGAAGAGCGCGAGATTGTGATGGCCACCACCCAGACCAGCCGGCCGGACGTGCGGGCAGTGCTGCAAGGCCAGGACATCCTCTGGACGCAACAGCTCATTCGCCAGGTGCCCACCGCCCAACACATGGTCGATTATGCGGTTGATCTTGCTCGGGCGACGCGGCCCAAGGAATCGGCCAGCCCGGATTTCGTGAAGAACTGGCTGGCCTGGGGCGCCGGGCCTCGGGCGGCACAATACTTGATCCTCGGCGCCAAGGCCCGTGCGATCCTCCACGGCCGGTACGCGGTGGCCGCCCGCGACATCCGGGCGATGGCGCTGCCGGTGCTGCGGCACCGCATCTTCACCAATTTCAACGCCGACGCGGAAGGGGTCGATGTCGATCAAGTGATCGAGAAAATCCTAAAGACGGTGCCAGAACCGAACTACGGCGAGGCGGTGGCCGGCAAGAGCCGCCACAGCCGCCATAAGGCGGCAGCAGCCGGCGCCAAGTCGCCCCCGGCGTCCTCGGCGAAACCCCCGCCCCCGCCGGCAAGCGTCCCGCCACCGGCGCCGGGGGCGAGCAAGTAATCTGGCGCTTTCATGCCCACGTCGGACGTGCGCATGGCACTCGGCCTGCCTACTCCGTTCCAAGCGCCCTTGGCCGATACGTTAGAGCGGACTTGATCTTCTTTTCTTGCTCAATTCGCCACATCGTCGCATTGGCAGCGCGGAGCCGCGCCGCTCTCGCGGGGCTCTTGTCGGAATCGTCCGCATAAACCTTCAGGCTCGCGAGGTATTCGGGGTTAGCCGTGAGCTCCAAGATCTTGGCCGACGAATCGGCGAGGTTCGATACCAGTCTCTTGGCGCGCAACTGCGCCTCCGCCTTTGTGACTCCGGCCTTGTAACTCCACCAAGGGCGGTAGCCTGTGTCGAAATCCGGCACGTAATCCCTCAGACGAGCGATGGCCCTTCGATGCGACTCAGGAGAGGTGTAGAGCTTTGACAAAAAGGACTGCCCTAGAAGCTGATCAATCGCAATCAGAGCCAATGCGGGGCTGTCCCCGCCTTTGTCGCTGGGTGGAAAAACCGATTCCTCAAACTGCAGCCGCACCTTCCCACACCAGAGAAAGAACACGGCACGTTCCCAATCCTTTGCCTTTCCGGCCGCCAGAGATGCGGAAAAGAACTCGTCCGCCGTGGCCTTCGCGGGACTCCTCCAGAGACCGTCAATGCGCGCACGGGACAGAGCTAACGGAAACTGCTGCGGCTCAGCGGCGGAACAAACAGACGCAGACAGCGAAATCGAAAACAGGAGTAGAACGTAGACTCGCACTCTTCGTATGCACCTACGGCGTCAGTCCGGGTTCGTTCTCTGCCAGACATCCCAAATCTCGCGGGCAATTTGCCCATAGCGTTCCTGCGGGCCGGCAATGCTCGCACTGAACCACCGGACAAATTCCTCATGGACGATGCGACAAACGTCATCCGCGGAGTGACAGGTCCGCAGTCTCGGCAGTATGGTCCCGACTTCTGGCTCATACTCGTCCATGATATTGATATTACCAAGAGTGATGGCGATGGGATCGTGCCGGAAAAGCAACGCCGCCGTAGAGTCGTATAAGTCGCCGTATTCTGTCTTGAGACGGCGGCGTGCTTCCAAGATCTCTTCGCGTGTCTTAGGCATGACTGACGACCTTAACTCGCACGTAGCCCGGGGAAACGCGCAAAGTCTAACCACATTCTTGTGGCCGAGTATGGCATTGTCAATCCTGATGGCTCAATTCGTGACATCGCGACAAACTACGTCTTGACGCGTTATTACCGGGCTAA
>JAJYGU010000245.1:0-21601 GCA_021784975.1 Planctomycetota bacterium | reverse complement strand
GGGCTCTTGTCGGAATCGTCCGCATAAACCTTCAGGCTCGCGAGGTATTCGGGGTTAGCCGTGAGCTCCAAGATCTTGGCCGACGAATCGGCTATGGCATTGTCAATCCTGATGGCTCAATTCGTGACATCGCGACAAACTACGTCTTGACGCGTTATTACCGGGCTAATCCCGAGATCGTTCAATTAGCCGTCAGCGCTGAGGTAATGAGTGGTTGCGAAATCGTAAACAGCCCGATTCATCGGGCTTTCCGCCGCAAGGCGGTGTTCGGCCCGGCGTTTACGCCGGGTTGAACCAGCGCGATCAGCGCATTCTGTCAGCCCGGTTAACCGGGCTCCTGCGACTGGCAGGAGTCGCGTGAACGCGGCTGACACAACAATAAACTCAACCATAGAACGAGCAAGCGTGCGGTCCTGCCGACTCGGCGTAAACGCCCTTAGGAAGGGTGATCCTCCCGCCACAAGCGTCTAGTCGTAAGGCATTAATATCATGAAGTCCACGTGTCACCGTCCGCTCTTGGCCAGATAGCGCATGCCCGGCGAGAGCTGCGGACCTTCTTGCTCCTCCCGCTTCGGACTGAATTGATTCGAGAGCAACGTCTCGCCCACCAGGGCGATCAGCACCGCCGTGAGGAAGATACTCCAAAGGCTCCGGCCTTCCCGCAGGGTGGCGAAGGTGCTGGAGAGGTCGTCGGGACTGTCGGCAAACAGGATCGGCGTGGGGGCCAGTTGCTCTTGGAGGTCCTTGCGTTCCAGCTTGGCGGGATCGGCCTCGTCCGAATCGAAGTTGACCGAGTAGGCAATCTGCGTGGGCCGGGCGGCGTCGAGCGAACGCACTAGATAATTGCCGATCTCGTGGGTGTCGGCATAACGAAATACCTGGCCCGGCTGGCCTTTGACAGCTTCGGTCTTCAAGCGGAAGGTCTCGCCGCCGGGCGTGATCAACTCCACGCCGATGGGACGGGTTTCCCCGGGAAACTCCAACACCAACGGCCGGCCGGCAATGGCGCTCCGCCGCGTCTGGTCAATGTCGGCCAAATGGAAGACCAGCCGCGCCACCAGCGGCAGAAAGATCGGCCGCAGGGGAAGGTTTGACCAGGCCGTTTGCACGCCGGTGCCGAGCATGAGCGTCTTGCCCTTCACCACGTTTCGCTGCACCAAGAGCGGCTCGCCGTCGTCGAGCCGGGCCAGGATCCATGCCTGGCCTTCGGCCGGCGACATGCGGACATGCTTGTAGACCAATACCGATTCATAGAGCGACGCCGGCTCCACCAGGCGGGCCAGGACCGGATACTTCTTGTCCAAGAAATTGATGTGCCAACTGTCGCGTTTTTCCTGGGCGCCGGCCGAGCGAACGTCGGAGAGCGTGGCGGGCAGCAATTGGCCGCGGGCCCGCTCGTTCATCTGGTTGTAGGCCTCCGGTTCAACATTGTCGCCGCAGATCCACACCACGTTGCCGCCCCGGACGACGTAGGTCTGTAGCCGCTCCACGGCGTCTGCGCCCAAGGCCGGCAGGTTGACGCAAAAGATCACCTTGTACTTCTCCAACGGCTCGCTCAACAGGTCGTCGGGCTTGAGCGAAGTAGCGCGAAAAGCGCTATGCTCGGAGCCGCCCAGCGAGAGGGCCTGGTCCAAGTAGTAGGAATCGCCGAGACAGGCAATTTCGTGCTGCTTGTTCTTGACTACGGCCACCGGGACGCCGGGATCGACCTCCATGGTAAAGAAGCGGCGATCGTCGTATTTCGAGCCGTCGCTGCCCACCAGGTGTACCTCGCCGCGGTGCAGCCCGCCCTGAGTGAAAGTGAAAGAGAAGTCATACTTGATTTGGCCCTCGGGCGGAATGCTCAACACCGGACTGGTTGCCTCGCGGGCGCCGTCGATGACCAACTCGACTAGCGGCTGCTGGGCCACGGTCGAGGTATTCAACAGTGTCACCGTGGCCTTCACCGGCATCCCGGCAATCGGCACCGCGGCCTCAACATCGACTCCCTGAACCGCCACGTTCGGCTTCGGGGTGCGATTGCAATCGACGATGATGACGGGGATGTTCGTCCCCTCTTCTTTTGGGAGATGGCCAGGGCGATGATCAGTCCCCTCTCCCTCCGGGAGAGGGTTAGGGTGAGGGGACGCTGCGGTCCCGGCCGGATTCGCACCTCCGCCCGCCCTCACCCCCAGCCCCTCTCCCCGAGGGCGAGGGGAGTCAGAACCGGTCCCCTCTCCCGTCGGGAGAGGGTTAGGGTGAGGGGATGCTGCGGTCCCGGCCGGATTCGCACCTCCGCCCGCCCTCACCCCCAGCCCCTCTCCCCGAGGGAGAGGGGAGTTCGTCGCCCTCCCCCTTCCGCCCTCCCACGACAGCTTTTGCATATCGGTGACGACGAAGATTTCCTTATTGTGGGCAGTGGATTTCGCAAGCATCTCGCGGGCTTGCCGCAATTTCGCGGTAAGATCGGCCCGCTGATAGCCGACGCGACACTGGCCGAGCACCTCGCGGACGTTTTCTCTGGCATGTTCGAGGGTTGCCAGTCCCGGCAGGGCCGGTCCGCCGGTCACGAGCAGCCCTACTTCATCTCCCTCGGCGAGTTGATCGAGGATTTGCGCCACCGCGGCGGTGGCGGTGTCGAAGCGGGGGCGGTCTTGGTCGATCATGCCCATGCTGGCCGAGTTGTCGAGGATCACCACCACCGCCGAGCTCGCCGCGCCCCAGAGGGAATGAAACGCCACCATGGTGGGCCGGGCCAGACCGGCGGCGATCAGCAACAGGACGGCCATGCGGAGCAGCATCAACAGCAGGTCGTGAATGTTTTTCCGCCGTCGCGTCTTCTGCACGCTGATCTTCAGGAACCGCAGCGTGGCGAAGGGCAGCTCCTTCGCCTTCTGGCGATGGATCATGTGCAGCACCAGTGGAATGGCGGCCGCCAGCCCAGCTAGCAGAAATAGCGGCGTGGCAAAAGTCATGAACTGTTTCGCTTGGCGAGGTATTTCGAGAGCATGAAGTCGTAGGGCACCGAAGTGTCGGTCAGCACGTAATCAATTTGTGCCTCGGCGCAGGCCCGCCGGTAGGTGTCGATAAAGGCGTCGACCTGCTGCTTGTATACGTCGCGGACGTAGGCCGGGTCCACCTGGAGCCGCTCGTTGGTCTCCAGGTCGCGCAAGGCGACCAGGTCCTTGAAGGGGAACTCGATTTCCGCCCGGTCGAAAACCTGGAACAGGATCACTTCGTGGCGGCGGTGGCGGAAGTGGTGCAACGCCCGCAGCACGTCGTCCGGATCGTCGTACAGGTCGCTGATCAGCACGATCAGGCAGCGGCGCTTAAAGCGGTTGGCCAGCTTGTGAAGCGTCTCGGCCACGTCGGTCTGCCGCCCCGGCTGGATGGCCTCCAGGCAGTGCATCATCTCATTGAAGTGGCGGGGCGAGCTGCGGGCGGGGATGTCGAGACGAATCTCGTTATCGAAGGTGGTCAGCCCCACCGAGTCCTGCTGGCGGGTCATCAGATACGAGAGCACGGCGGTCAGATATGAGCCGTATTCCAGCTTGGTGATGTTACTCTCGTAGCGGTAGGCCATCGAGCCGCTGGTGTCCAGCAGCACCTGCACCCGCATGTTCGTCTCTTCCTCATACTGCTTGACGTAGAGGCGGTCGGTGCGGGCCAACATGCGATAGTCGAGGTGCCGCGGGTCGTCGCCGGCGGTGTATTCACGGTGCTCGGCGAACTCCACGCTGAACCCCTTGTACGGGCTGGAGTGCATGCCGCTGATAAAGCCCTCGACCACCCCGCGGGCCACCACCGAGAGGTTCTTGACGCGGGCCAAGGCCTGCGGCTCGATGAATCGGTATCCGCTTCTCATCGCAGTTGATACCGCCTCCGCAACAGCCATTCGGTAGTGAGCACGGCCACAAACAGGGCCCAGAACCCCGGCGGCCAATAGAGCCGGCGCTCTACCAAGAGCGTCTTCTTCCGCTGGGTGCGATCGAGCTGATCGATCAGATAATCCGCTGCTGAAATGGGGAGATAGCGGCCGCCGGTCTCGGCCGCGATCTGCCCCAACAGCTTCTCGTCCAGGTCGAGCCGCTCGAACTCCAGGTTGGGCCGCCCGATCTCCACCGGCAGCGGCTGCGAGTTCAGCGTGGTCTCGCCGACGCGGGCCGTGACCACGATTTCGGCCCCGCCGGCCATCCGCGGCTCGATCTGGCCGCTGTAGTGACCGCCGGGGCCCGGCACCGCCGAGAGCACAAATTCTTCCGGCCGGCCGGCCGTTCGGCGGAGCGTAGCCGTCACCTTGGCGTCGTTGGCGGCCTGACCCTCCTTGTCGCGGACGATGGCCGAAACGCGGATCGTATCGCCCGGTTCGTACGACGGTTTGTCAGTGTTGGCGGTGATGCTGGCCCCGGTCTCGACCGGGCCCGATCGGCCGGCCAGCCATCGCACGGTCTGGCCCCAGAATTGCAGGAAAGGCGAATCCTGGCCGAGCGCCCGCGGCCCTTGTTGCCACTTGCGGGTCGTGTCGCCGGTGAAGACCGCGGTCCGGCCATGGTCGAGCGGCTGCACGGCCAGCACGGGCATGAAGCCCGACTCGGTCGGATTAACGGCCAGCAGGGTGGCGCTCGGCCGGGCGGCTTCGACCCGCGTGCAGCCGTCCAGCGGCGGCAGGCCGGCGGTCTTGGCGCCGCCCTGCTGCGTGGGGAAGAAGTTGGCGATGTTGGTGAAGATCTGATGCCGGGCCCCCTCGGGCGTCAGCCGCGGCAGAAACGGATCGGTCGATTGGCCCACGTCGCGTTTGCCGAGTTCCACCGGAAGCACCTGACCCAGCGGTGTCTCGCCGTATCCGCCTGGCCCCAGCGTATGGTAGCCGCCGAGCATGATCGCGCCCGCCCCAGCCCGAATCCGCTTGATGAACATCTCCTGCTGCTTGGGACGCAAATAGCTGCTGTCGAGATCGCCGAATATGAAGACGTCGAACTGGTCGATGGTTGCCTGGTCGTTGGGAATCGCGGTCAGCTTCAGCCCCGGCATGTTGCTCCGCTTCAAGAACACATTCGGGCGGGTCTGCACCAGGGCACAGAACTCCACATCGGGATCCTTGGCCAGAAAACGATCGACCAGCGCTCCGTACTCCGCCCGCAATGTGCCTTCCAGATAGAGCACATGAATGCCCGCCTCGGCCACGGTGGCCACCGCCGACCGCAGGTTGTTTTCGACGATCTTCTCCTCGGGGTCCGGCGGAACTCGGACCGTATAGGTGTGACGTCCCTTGGCCGTCGGACGATAGTCGAACGTCACCTGCTGCGAACCCTCCTTGTCATCCAGGGTGAGCTCTTTCTGGCCGACTTGCTTGCCGTCTTCTTCAAGCTGCACCTGGATCACCCGCCCGCCCAGCCCGGTGGCGTCGATCGAGCCGGTGATGCGGGCAAGGTTGTTGACCATGAGCCGGTTCGGGCAATCAATGCCCGTCACCTGGATGTCGCGGTAGGAAGGATTGTTGCGCAGGCTCGCACCCACGCCCACGGTGTGAATGGGGACGTGCAGTTTTCGGGCCACGTCGAGCGGATTGCCGGCGGCATTGTGGATGCCGTCGGACATCAGGATCATCCCCAGCATCTCGGCCGGGGCGTACTGCTGGGCGGCGGTTTGCACGGCACGGACCAGCGAGGTCGCCTTGCCGTTGGCCGACAGCCCGCGGAGGTTCTCCGGGCCCTTGAGCACCTCCGGCTGCTCCGCGAAGGCGATCAGGCTGAGCCGAAACTGGTTCTTCAGCTTCTTGCACCATTGCTCCAGCTTGCCGCGGGCCTGGTCGAAGCGGCTTACACCGGAGGAGTCGTCGGTGATGCCCATCGAAGCCGAGCGATCGAGCATCACCACCAAGGCCGGCTTCTCGATCAGCTCGTTCTGATAGCTCATCACCGGGCGGAATAGGAGCAACACAATCAGCAGGATGGCCACCACCCGCAAGCCGAAAAGCACTTGCCACTGCCGGGCCTTGAGCGCGCGGAAGGCGCGGAAATAGAAGGTGGCGGTCAACAGGATCGCCACCGCCGCCACCGTGAGCATGGTGGCCACGCTGCTCCCCTGTTCCAAGGCAAAGCTAACCATGACCGAAGACTACTCTGGCGCCCCGCAGAAACAACTTGAACGAATTCGTGCACTAAGTGCCAAATCCGAACACCCAAATCCCAAACAAACTCCAAGCTCAAAAACCCAAGAATGCTCCCCGTACCAGGTTTCGGTCATTGGCCATTTGGTCGTTGGGATTCGTTTGGTCCTTGGTGTTTGGAGCTTGGGATTTGCCCAGCGTATTTCTGCGCGTTCCCTCTGCGTCGGCCTTTTTCTTCGCCGCCGCCTTGTGCTGCCCCGCCTTCAAAGCGTCTTGGCCGAAGCGGATCCGCTTGACGTAGATCAGAGCGGCCAAGGTCTGGCCGATCTCGCCTTTGTTCCGTTTGTTCAACAGATACCGCTCAGCCTCCGGCCGCTCGGCGCCTTTGCCTTCCGTCGTCTCACTGGCCTGCTGCGGCTGCAGGTAGACAATGCTCGACAATGGGCCGGTGATGGTCCGGCCGTCGCGGAGCGTGATCGTGTGCAGATACTCGCGGGCAGGATACGTCCGGCCGGTATACAGCTTCACATCGCTGGTGGTCTCTTTGAACCGCCACTCCCTCTCCATCCACTCCCGCTTCACCTTGCAATCGATCTGCTTGACAGCCGGCAAGGGGATCTCGCGCTGCCGCTGCGCCTTCTCGTCGTAGATCCGCAACCGCTTATCACGGGTGAGATAGATCATGCCCGGATGAAGCGTGCCGTCGGACAACTCGATGCAGCCGGGCACGGCGTCTTCACGTTGCGTGGCCGTTTGCCGCCCAAACGGATTAATGGCCGGCGGCTCGTCGTTCTCGGCGGCCAGCGGGCTGCAAGCGATTCCAAGTGTCAACCAAGCCATGGTGCAGGTGACCAGTCGCCACCCGCCCCCCGACGTCGGACCCCTGACCCCTGACCCCTGACCGCTGCCGGGTGGCCTGCCGTCGCGCGGCGCAGCCGCGGGTTGGCATGGAAAAGAAGGGAGCCACGGATAAACACGGTTGCACACGGATGAGCCGTGTTGATCCGTGTCCATCCGTGGCTCATGCGTGTTGGCAACAGAACTCGGCATCATCCCATCGACCTACCAGGCTTAGCGCACAGCAACTCTAAGCCTGCATTGTATTGCGCCTGATGGGTCGAGTCGATGGGCAACCTCTGGAAGCGTTCATTCCGCATCGCACCCGGATCGGCTACTCTCCGCCTTCCATTTTCGTCTCTGAATCCTCCGAGTCCTCGGCGGCCTCGGCGTGACTAATCCGCCCCGGTACTACGCCCGGGCGGCTTGTCGGCGGCGTCAGAAAGGTCTAATCTCATGGAGTGGCGTGGCTTCCAATCGTCCCTTAAGCGGAGTTGATTTTTATGGCACGGCACTCGGGAGATGGCCGGCAGTTCGCCGTCGGCGTGGATTACGGAACGAACAGCGTGCGGGCATTGGTGGTCGATGCCGCCGACGGCCGCGAGGTGGCCTCCGGCGTGTACAACTATCCCAGCGGCGATGCAGGGATCCTGCTCGATCCCAAGGACCCTAATCTGGCCCGGCAAAACCCGGCGGACTACCTGGAGGGCTTTGCGGCCTCGGTGCGGGCGGCCCTGAGGGCGGCCAAGCGCGACCCGGCGTTTCGGGCGGAGCAAGTAGTGGGCATCGGCCTGGACACCACCGGCTCGACCCCCTTGCCGGTCGATCGCCAGTGTACGCCGCTAGCCTTGCACCCCGAGTTTCGCAACGAGTTGGCGGCCCAGGCCTGGCTCTGGAAAGACCATACCAGCCATGCCGAGGCGGCCGAAATCACCGAAAAGGCCCGGCATGACGGGGCTGGCTATCTGGCCAAGTGCGGCGGCACCTACAGCAGCGAGTGGTACTGGTCGAAAATCCTCCATTGCAGACGCACCAGCCCGAAGGTCTTCGCTGCCGCCTACTCGTGGCTGGAACTGGCCGACTTCGTCCCCGCCTATCTCACTGGCAACCGCGATCCCGATAGCTTGCCGCGCGGCGTCTGCGCGGCCGGCCACAAGGCAATGTATAGCACGGAGTGGGACGGCCTGCCGAGCAAGCAATTCCTGGGACAGCTTGATCCGTCCCTGGCGGTGCTCCGCGATCGCTTCGCCCGACGGACACTTACCTCGGATCAGCCGGCGGGGAAGCTTGTCGCGGAGGTGGCCCGGAAAGTTGGCCTTCCGGACGGCGTGCCGGTGGCCGTCGGCGCGTTGGACGCCCACCTGGGGGCCGTCGGGTCGGGTATCAAGCCAGGCACCTTGGTCAAGATCATCGGTACCAGCACCTGCGACATGATGGTCGCGCGAATGGACACCGCGCTGCCTGATATTCCCGGGCTGTGCGGCATTGTGCCCGGCTCGATCCTGCCTGGCATGTACGGCTTGGAGGCCGGCCAATCCGCCGTGGGTGACATCTTCAATTGGCACACCAAGTACCTGACCCCGGCCCAATACACGGCCAAAGGCGATCCGCACGTCAACCTCACCCGCGGGGCCCAAGAGCTTCGGCCGGGCGAAAGCGGCCTGTTGGCCCTCGATTGGAACAACGGCAACCGCACCATCCTGGTCGATCCGCTGCTCTCTGGGCTGCTCGTGGGTCAGACCTTGCACACCTCGGCAGCCGAAGTCTACCGAGCCTTGGTGGAGGCCACCGCCTTCGGGGCCTTGACCATCATCAACCGCTTCGAAGAATACGGCGTGGCGGTCAAGGAGGTCGTCAACTGCGGCGGGATCGCCGAAAAGAACCCGTTTGTGATGCAAATCTACGCCGACGTGTGCAACCGGCCCATGAAGATCAGCCGCTCGGCACAGACCTGTGCCCTGGGGGCGGCGATTTTCGGGGCGGTGGTCGGCGGCGTCTACAAGAGCGTCGACCGCGCCCAACGAAAGATGGCCGGCGTCCGAGACCTGGTCTATCGGCCCAACAGGCCGGCCGCCAAGATCTATGCCGAACTGTATCCCCTTTACCGGCGGCTCCACGACGCCTTCGGCACTCCCGCCGGCAGCCAGTCGCTGTACTCCGTGATGAAGGAACTGATCGCCCTTCGCAACCGTGTCCGCCGGGAGACCCACTGATGCTCTCCGACTTGAAGGAACAGGTCTGCAAGGCCAACCACGCCCTGGTCTTCGCCGGCCTGGTGACGCTGACCTGGGGCAATGTCAGCGGCATCGATCGTCGGCGCGGGCAGATGGCCATCAAGCCTAGCGGCGTGCCCTACGACCAGCTTGAGCCGCACCATATCGTCGTGGTCGATCTGGACGGCAAAGTAGTGGAGGGCAACCTGCGGCCGTCAAGCGACACCCGGACGCACTTGCTGCTCTATCGCCATTTTTCCGAAATCGGCGGAATCGCCCACAGCCACAGCCGACACGCCTCGATGTTCGCCCAGGCGCGGCGAGAGATCCCCTGCCTGGGCACCACCCACGCCGACTATTTCCACGGCCCGGTGCCGGTCACCCGCGTACTAACCGAAGCCGAGGTGGCCGGCGACTATGAAGCCGCCACCGGACGGATCATCGTGGAGCGTTTTGCCAACTTGGATCCGATGGCGATCCCCGGCATCCTGGTGGCCGGCCACGGTCCGTTCACCTGGGGACGAACGCCCGGCGAGTCAGTCGAAGAGGCCATTGCCTTGGAGGCAGTCGCCGAGATGGCCCTCGGCACCTGGCGGCTCGGCGCCGACGCGGGCGAACTGGAAGCCTACCTTCGCGACAAGCACTATCGCCGCAAACACGGGCCATCGGCTTACTATGGACAGCGGTCAGAAAGGTGACACCACAATTGACGAATAAAGCTTCGCCGTTGATTGGCGGCGAGCCGTCAGTTCCAACGTTGCATTCTGCGTAGGCTCTCCATGCCGACCCGCCGCTTGCGCCGGGTGACGGTAGGCCACCTGGCCGCCGCACTGCTTGGCTTGCACCAAGCGGTGGCACACGACCGTGAACAACTCGTCCCATCCCCGCCCCACCCACGGTCCACGCCTCGTACCCCGTACCAATCCTTCCGATTGTACGCAGCGAACCGCTTTCGCCTCCCATGCTGGCCGGGGAAACCAGGGGATCGCCGCCCGATAGGCTTCTCGCCAACTTACCGCAGCGACGATACTTAGGTCGAAGAGCGGCATTATGCTCGAACAGCGCAACATCAAGATCGACCTGCTGGCCCTGGGTCTGCTGGCCACCGTCGTTTTTTTGGCAGCGGCGCTGCTGAGCTACGATCCGGCCGACCCGCCCAGTCACCTGGTCTTCCCGCCACACAGCCATCCGGTCAACATCTGCGGCCGCTCGGGGGCCATCGCCAGCCGGTTGTTGTTCCAGGCCTTTGGCCTCGGGGCCTACTATCTGGTAGTCTCTCTGGGCGTGCTGGACGCCGTGCTGTTGATCCGGCGGGCGGTCAGCCAACCCTGGCTGCGGGCCATCGGCTGGTTGCTCTCGTTGGTGGGCGTGGCCACGCTGGCCGGCATGGCGGCGCCGGGGCTCTCGCCGGGACCGGTCATCGGGGCCGGCGGATATCTCGGGGCTACCGCTCGGGCGGTGCTGCAAACCCAATTTGCCAGCATGGGCGCCTACATTATCACCGTGAGCATGATCGCGGGCGGCCTGCTGCTGTGCACCGACTATCACCTGATCCGCCTGTTGGCCTGGGCGATCGGCCGGCCCACCCGCAGCCTGGGGCGCGGGATGCTCCGGGTCGGGGCAGCCTACTCCAAGCAAATCAATCCCCGCCGCTCCGATTTGGACAACTTCCCGCGGGAAGTCGAGGCGGTGACCGTCCGCCAGCGCGGCCGCGGCGGCCAAAAGCCGGCCGCAACGGCCGCCGAAACCAGTCTCGACGAATCGCCATCCGCCGGCAAACCGGCTGTCAAAGAAAACGGCGCGGTGGCTACCCTGCGAAAGGCCTTCGGCTCGCGGGTCGGCATCAGCCATCCCCCAAAAGTGGGAAAGAAGGACCACCGCAAGATGCTCGACGAGTTGGACGAATCGGACCTGGGGGCCGGGCCTTCCGGCTATGAGCTGCCCAGCCTCGATTTGCTCCTGGAGGGCGAGAAAGTCCGCTTCGAGGAACAAGAGAAAGAAGTCCTCCGCAAAGCCAAGATCCTGGAAAAAACCTTCCTGGATTTCGGCTTTCATATCCGCGTCGTCGAGATTCAGACCGGGCCGGTGATCGCTCAATTCGAGGTCGAGCTGGAGGCCGGCCTGCGCTTAAGCCGCATCACCGGTCTGGCCGACGACCTGGCCATCGCCCTCCGCGTGCCCAGTGTGCGGATCGTGGCCCCGCTGCCGGGCAAGAACACCGTGGGCATCGAAGTGCCCAACAACGAGCGGCAGGTCGTCCGCCTCCGCGAGGTCATGGAAGAGGCCCACGGCAAGACGACCAAGATGCGGATCCCCATCTACCTCGGCAAGGATGTGGCCGGCGCCCCGCTAAGCGTCGACCTGTCGTCGCTGCCCCACCTGCTGATCGCCGGCCGCACCGGCACCGGCAAGAGCGTCTGCCTGAACTCGATCATCGTGTCGATGATCATGACCCGCCGGCCGGATGAGGTCCGCATGCTCATGATCGACCCCAAAATGGTCGAGCTCAGCCCCTACAAGTGCCTGCCGCACCTCATGCACCCGGTGGTGACCGATATGCGCAAGGCGGAGGCGATTCTCGGCTGGGCGGTGGAGAAAATGGAGGAGCGCTATCACCTCCTGGCCCGCGCCGGCGTCCGCCACATCAGCGTCTACAACCAGTTGGGCGAAGACGAGCTGATGGAGCGGATCCAGCCCGAGACCGAAGAGGACCGCAAGCAGGTTCCCTCGCACATGCCGTACATCGTCATCGTGGCCGACGAGTTGGCCGACTTGATGATGACCGCCGCCAAGGAGGTCGAGTCGCACATCATCCGCCTGGCCCAAAAGAGCCGGGCGGTAGGCATCCACCTGGTGCTGGCCACCCAGAAGCCCACCGTCGACGTCATCACCGGCCTGATCAAGTCGAACCTGCCGGCGCGGATCGCCTTCCAGGTGGCCAGCCGCACCGATAGCCGCGTGGTGTTGGACGAAATGGGCGCCGACAAGCTGCTGGGAAACGGCGACATGCTCTTCCTCTGGCCCGGCACCAGCACCCTGCTCCGCGGCCAAGGCACCTATCTGACCGACGACGAAATCTCGCGGGTGATCGGCGCGGTGGCCACCTCCGAGCCGCAGTTCGTCAACGAACTGGTGCAACTCCAGGTGAAGTCTCCCAGCGGCGAGACCAAGGGCACCAAGTTCAGCGACCGCGACGAATTGTATGAATCTGCCATCGACATGGTCATCCGTGAGGGACGCGGCAGCGTCTCGCTATTGCAGCGGGCGTTGGGTATCGGCTACGGCCGGGCGGCCCGGCTGATCGACTTCATGGCCGAAGACGGCATCGTGGGCCCCTACAACGGCTCGCAGGCCCGCGAAATCCTCATCAGCCTCCAGAAATGGGAGGAGATGAGCGGGCAGGCCCCCTCGCAAGCCGCCGAGCCGTCCGCGCCCCGTCGCAGCAACCGGATTCTCCTCGATTCCAGCGACGACCGTTCCCAGCCTCCGGCGGGTCCCGCGCAACGTCGCAACCAGGCGGATGCGGACGATCTTGACGACCAACGCGGCGGCCGCGATGAAATGGCCGATGATCCCGAGGAGTATCCAGTCGTCAAGGAACCCGCGAATCCTGACCGAAACCAGATTGCCGACCGATACTTCGACGACCAGGACGAAGCCGGCCAAAACGACCGTGGCCGCGAGGTGTACGGCCTTGAAGGAGAAGGTTCGGGCAAGAGCGACGAGGCCAGGGATCGTGATACCGTAACAAGGGAAACCAAGCGGCCCAAGCTTCCGCCTCCCAATAGCCGGTGGAAGGCGGAAAGTGCTTGAACGGGGACTGGCTCATTTTTCGGCCCTCTACGCGCCGCCGCGCCATAGACGCTGAGGCCGAAAAATGTGCCTGTCCCCCTTTGCCTCGTGCCACACTAGCCAGGCTACGAACAGCACCACGCCCAGCGGTAAGAGCACCTGGCCCTTCGGAAAAATCGCCACCACCGCGTCCTCGATGTCCCCCGACGCCAGCAGGGCCGTCATGCTCCAGGCGGCCACCGTCAGCCAGCGGTCCCGCTTCTCCTCAAAGCTCACCAAGACCGCCCAACTGGCCGCCGGGGCAAGAATGCCGTAGGTCAGTTGCTCCGACGCCGGCCCAAAGAGCAACTGCCAGCTCACCCACATCGCATAGATCAGCGCCAGCAGCCGGGCGAGCGATGTCCCCCGCCACCGCTGCCACAGCAACCAGGCCGCCACGCCCGCGGCCGTGCCCAACTGCAGCACTTTGTAAGCGTAGCGATTGACCGGCGGCCAAACGGCGTTCCAGATGGTCCAGGCGTCGCGGTAGCCCCGCCACCGCATGGATTCCGTCTCCGCCAGACGCATGACCCAGGTTTGGTACTGCCACATCGCCTCACGGGGCGCAATCATCAGCGGCAGCATCGCAATCACCGCGCTGGCGGCCAGCCATCGGCCGATCAACCGCCGCGGCCAATGGACCGCCAGCAGCAGCACCACCGCGATCGCCCAGGGCTTGATGAACACCGCCCCGGCGAGCAGCCAGGCGGCGGTCCACCAGCGCTCCCGCCGAATGGCTCCCAGCGCCAGCATCACCAGCGACGCTAGTAGCATATTGCTTTGGCCCGACCAGAGACTCACCGCCGCGCCCGTCAGAGTGAGCGTCAGGAAGATTTCCACTCGGCGCGGCGTCCACTCGCCGGGCAAGACCTCTCGTACCAGCGCCCGCAGCCCGCACAGCAGCAAGGCGATGCTCGTCAGGTCCCAGAGCATGGTGCCGCCGCGAGTGCCGCACAGGGCAAAGAAAGTCACCGCCACCGCGAAGGTGGGCGAGTAGCGAAACTCATCGATCCCTTCGCTGGGCTTGTAGTCGCCGTACAACGACATCCCGGCCCACCAGTGGCGGGCGGCGCCGGCGTAGACCGGGAAGAGCGAGTGTTCGCTGCCGTAAAATCCCGTCTTGACGCACAGCGCCAAGGCAAACACTCCCCACCACAAAAGCGCCCGTCGCAAGGATCGATCATCGAGGAACGGGAAACGGTGAGATGGCATCGGATTCTATATTACCCGCGGGGGCCCTCGCGGGCGAGATGTGCGAAAACCGCCGAAAACAGGGACGCGGCTAGGCTCCGGAAACCGGCCGGCAGCCAGAATTGACGCCCCCTATGCCGATCAATTTCGTACCAGTCGGCCGGTCGTCGATCTCCGAGACGTCCGGCGCGAGGAATATCGCCTTGATGTAAGATAGAGACGCGTTAGTCCGCAACGCCGGAGCGTTCGATGATCTCGCCAATGCGGTTGCGCCAGCCATAAAGCTTCTGGGGATCGCGCGAGTACTCGGTCATGCTTTTGACCAATCCCTCGGGCACCTTGAGTGCTTCCTTGGCCTCGGCCAGCCACTGCTCGGCCTCCGCCGACAACGCCGCACCTGGCGTACGGCGCTGCCGCACGATCTTCTCCAGCAGGACCACATAGGCGTAATCTTCCAGCCCGTCACGGAAGTTTTCCAGTCGGATGGTCGGCACCGGCCTGCCGTCCGCGCCGACGCAGGTCCAGGAACCGTCGCCGTGGTAGGTGGTCCAACTCCGCGGATTCCAGTCGGTGAACGGGCCATTGTGAATCGGCCGCTGTGAGTTCCAGATGCTGATCTGATAGTAGAGGAAGCCGTCGGGACGCTGCTTGGCCGTCATCGCGCCCATCAACAACCGGCCGTCGATGGCCGGGTACTCGATAAACATGTTGGCGTACGGATGCTGCGGGCCGCAGCAGATGTACCACCACACCTGCTTGCCCGCCGCGCGGGCCTTGGCTGCCTTGACGGGGTCGAAGCTCGGCGTCAGCGGGCAGAACGCGTCGATCGACTTGATCGGCGACGCCGTCCCGTAGCTTTGGTCGTAGGTGGTGGTCATGATCGAAACGCCGGGGAACTCGGCTTTCAAGACCGCGGCCGCCCGTTCCACCAGGGGGAACAGGTCCTTGGGTGCTTCATCGCAGCCGTAGATGTAGGCGTGCTTTAGGAGTCCAAGTTCCTTGGCCTTGGAATACGCCTTCCGCAGCCGCGGCAGCGTGTCGGCCTTCCATTGCTCCAGGTCGCCGGGCTTGGCCCCGACGTGGCCGTAGTAACCGAGGTTGAACTGCCCCAGGCGGTTCTGCCGGTTGAGATGGTTCAATATCTGGAAGTCGGGCATGCCGAAATGGTAGAGACTGTCGTAGCTGATGTAGTAGTCGGCCAGAAAATCGGCCCACTGCAGCTTGTGCTTTCGCCAGGCATTCACCGGATACTCGGCCGATTTGCGCCACTCGGCCTGCTCGTTCCGCGTCTCTGCAAGGTCGTTGTCCCCCGGCGAAAACGTGATCGCCAACGGCAAAGGACTGCGGTCCGGCAGCGTGAACCGCCACACGCGAACGTTCAGCCCCAAGGTCACAGGAGCCACGCCTTCCGCCGACACCTGCAAGGTTCCGCGGAACACGCCGGCTGGCTGGTCCTTCGGGGCGCGGACGCGAATCCAAAACGTCTGCAGATCGCCGGCCGCAACGTCCACCGGCCCGAGGCCGCTCAAGATGGGATCAGGCCAAAAGCCCACATACGGCGCGTCATACGGCGGGCGATGCCTCGTCTCGACATAGCCGACGACGTCACAATCGATGTTTTCGTGCCTGAGAACCTTACCGTCGGCCGCCGTCAAATCGCCGACCTGGACCGAGACCTTTTTCAAGGCCTTTCCGGCCGGCAGCACCCCGATTTGCACGGATTCCTTCTCGTTTTTCGCCAGGCTCAGTTCGACCTCCTTGGTCGCGGTCAAGGCAATCGCCCCCGCCCGAGGCAGTATCTTATCCATCGACGTGGCGACTCCCACCAGCATATCGGACGACGGCAGCCCCGCGTCGCGACAGGCGTTCTGGAACCGCAGCGTTGCCGCAATCCGTTCGGCCTTGCTGGGCAACGCTGCCACTTGGTTGCCGATAGCGTCACACCGGGCTAACGTCAGTCGAGGCGACGCCAACTCGGCGCGCGCGTCCGCCGCTTGCGCCTCGAGCCGAGCGAACTCCGCCCGTACCTGTTTCCGCCCCTGCAAGCCGCTGCCGACCAACGCCTGTGCTGCGGCGCGCTGCTTCGCCACCGACGCTTCCACCACCTTGAATGACTCAAGCGTCAAGGTGGCGAGCTGCTTTGCAAACCCTGCTCCGGGCGGCGGCAGCGATTCGCCCGGCCGTAAGAGCACGATATTGTCCAGAAAAATCGTCATTGCCGACTTCGGACGCTCGCTATAAAAGTGCATGACGGCGATGTCGGACCGATCGACCTTTTCTGGAAAGCTCGAAAGCGGAATTTCGAACCGCCGAAAGCCGCGCGACGGGAGCGCAAAACCGTACGACAGCCCCTGGCGAAAGGGTACTTTGCTATCGGAGATCAAGAGACAGAAGATCTCGCGCGCGTCGCTGGGATTGGTGATATCGATCACCAGCCGGTCAAAATGCCTCCAGTCGGAAACGGCCGGCTTGCCCTGAAACGCTGGCCACTGGGGCATGCCCGCCCTCCATGCCGGCGTGGCAAACCGCAGCCCCCAACGGCCGGAGGTGGCGAATTGTGGCGAGCGTTCTAACGTCGTTCCGCCCTTCGTCACGCATTGCCATTTCGTAATCTTCGCTTCCCGTTCAAAGTCGCAGACGGGCGTCGCGGCATGAACTGCCGCCGCAACACTCGTCACGCAGCACAAACTGAAACAAAGTTGCGCCTTCATGTCCGGCTCCCAAGAACTGATAGAGTGGAGGGAATAACAATCCTGCTGAGCGTCGACAGCCTGTGCTGCGTGGCGGCTGCGTGGCGGCTTCGGTTCCCGATCCTCGTCGGCATCCTGTGCGGCGAGCCGCAGAACGGCCATGAGGGAAGAACGTCGCGCCCCGCGGCACTGCCTGAAGCCGAACGCCAAGCGACCATTGTATCACACGTTCCAAGTCGTTTCGAGATAGACGCTCGTTCTCTGGGGGGCCTTGCCGACACGCCGCAGTTTCCACAGACAACCGGCCGCCCGCGAGTGTCCTTCGGACGGTGTTGCACTTCATTACAATGGGGAGGCTGCCACACCTGATCCCCCTTCCCACCGTAACTC
Organism: Planctomycetota bacterium; assembly: GCA_021784975.1. GTDB lineage: Bacteria > Planctomycetota > Planctomycetia > Pirellulales > Thermoguttaceae > JAJYGU01. The sequence goes on along the minus strand of JAJYGU010000245.1, from coordinate 4,361 downwards.
AGCGGCGTCCCGGGTCCTGGCCAACCACCAGCCTCCATGCTAAGATCAGTGGCGTTACCCAAGTTTCTCCGAAGCCGGCGGCTCGCCCGCACCGATTTACGCAGGCGAGATGCCTGCACCACAAGCGGCAAGTGGCACGGCCATCTTGGCCGTGTTTGCTGACGGACTGGAAGCCCGTGCCACAGAATTTCCTACAATCCACAAGGGACGAGAGGACCGAATCATGCATGCCCGTTGGATCTTCGTGCCGGTTGCTTTGACAATAGTTTCGCTGGCGGCTAAGGCCGCCGATGCTGCCAAGGAGGAGGCCGCCAGGCACCAGGGGTGGACGCAAAAGCAGTTTCTCATCAGCTTCTGGTGCCCGCCGCCCGCCACCGACCAGGCCCTGGCCGCGGTGGCCGCCGAACACTACAACCTGACCTGGGCGCCGGTCGAAGGGCTGGACGTGGCGGCCAGGCACCATCTGCGGGCGATGTTGACCAACAGCCTGTTGAGTCCGGCAACCCTCGACCATCCGGCCAAACGGGCCCAACTCGATGCCTTGATCGAGAAGGTTAAACGCCATCCGGCCCTGGATGCCTATTTCATCACCGATGAGCCGGGGGCCGGGGCGTTTCCGGGACTCGGCAAGCTGGTGGCCTACCTCCGCCATCGCGATCCAGCCCACCTGGCGTACATCAATCTCTTTCCGACTTACGCGAGTGAGGCGCAACTCGGCGTTAGCGCCAAGGCGGCGGACCGGGCCAAGGTCGGCTACCCGCAAAACTTCGCCGGGGTCGGCACCAGCAATAAGACCGTGCTGGCCTACCGCGAATACCTCAAGAAGTACCTTGAAATCGTCAAGCCGGACCTGATCAGCTACGACCATTACCATTTCATGAAGCGTGGCGACGGCAAGCAGTATTTCTTGAACCTGGCCTTGATCCGGGACGCGGCCCAAGAGGCCCACAAACCCTTCTTGAACATCATCCAGGCCAGCCTGGTAGAGAAGGTATGGCGGCTACCCAACCCGGCGGAGATACGCTTCCTGATCTTCACCACCATGGCCTACGGCGGCCGCGGCATCAGCTACTTCACCTACTGGGGACCGGCGAGCTACGGCGGCCTCTACCGCGACGGCAAGCCTTCGGCGATGGTCAAGGAAGTGGCCGCCCTGAACGCTGAAATAGAGCGGTTTGGCCCGGCGCTCATGCAACTGGACTCGACGGGCGTCTACCACACCGCCCCGCTACCCTACGGGACCCAGGCGATCCCCGCCGGCTCCCCGGTGCAACTCACCGGCGGCGAGCTCGTGCTCGGGCTGTTCGGCCAGAAAGGCAAGACAACCGCCTTCATGGTAGTCAATCGCAGCTACAAACAGCCCGCCGAAGCGGAGGTCAAGGTCGATCTTTCCGGCAACAAGCTGCAGGAACTGGACCGGCACACCGGCCACTGGTCCGACGGCCCGGCTCTGGGCACGGACCACGAAGTGAAGATCAAGCTGGCCCCCGGCGACGGAAGGCTGTTCCGGATAGCGGGTTAGCGCGGAATGACGAAGCCACGGGTTGAACACCGATGAAACACGGCTGAAATGGCGCTTGTTTCCTCGGTTGGCTATGGCCGTGGCATGGTCTCCGTGTTCGACCCGTACTTCATGGGTGGCTAAACAAATTCTCTTGACGACAACTGTCGGCCGATGTAAAATGGTGGACGACAGGTGTCGTTCGCCCGCTGCTACCCATGCACCCACGGAACCAATCATGCCCAAACCACAAGGGACCTTGACCGCCGCTCAGCACGAAATCCTGGCCGTGGTCTGGCAGACCGGGACCGAAGGGGCCGCGGTGACGGACATCTGGCAGGCGATCGCCGAACAACGGCAGGTCGGCAGAACCACCATCTTGAATCTGGTCGATCGCCTGGAACGGCGCGGCTGGCTGGTCCGCCGCGACGGCCAAAAGCCGTGCCACTATCTGGCCGCCTTAAGCCGGGAGGAGACGGCCATCTTTCTGGCCGGCGGCTTCGTCGACGACTTCTTTGGCGGCTCGGCCAGCAACCTGGTCATGAGCTTGCTGGGCTCGAAACGCCTCAAGCCCGGCGAAATTGAGCGGTTGCGGAGTGTCTTACAATCGGCCCCTCCGCGCTGCCGCGATAAGGAAGGGAAATAGCCATGCTCAGACTCTCAGCCATCCTGTGCAGTGCCGGGCCGCTTCTCTACCTGGTCAATCTGGCTGCGGTCGTGAGCGTTGTCGGCGGCGCGGGCCTGTTGGCAATCCGCGGCGGCCGGCAATCGTACTGCCCGAGGCCGTCTCGCCCGCCGCCGACGCGGAGCAGTTGCAGGCCGTGCTGTTGCACGAGATGGCCCACATCGCCCGCCGCGATCATTGGGTAGGCATAGCAGAGCGGGCAGCAGCCGTGCTCTTCTGGTGGAACCCGCTGGTCCACCGGATGTGCGATGGAATCTCCGAACTGCGCGAGCAGATTTGCGACACTTACGTAGTGCTGGTCCAAGGCGACGGTCAACGGCTGGCCCGTCTGCTGGTGGAGTTGGCGGCACGAGCGGCGGACCGTCCGCTGTTACCTTCAACGGTCGGCGTTTTGGAACCCCAACTGGCCGGTCTGACGGGGCGGGTCAGCCGGCTCCTGGACAAGGAGCAAAACATGGACATCCGCATGAGTTTCCGGTCAAGAATGGTCGTGTTTGCCTGCGGCCTGGCGGTGGTGACGGGCATGGCCAGCGTCGGTGCCCTGCGGCTGGCCGGTGCGCAGGCGGGAACTGAAAAGAAGCCCGCTGGCTCGGATCGGCCGGCGGCGACCGCGCAGGCAGGCCCGGCGGCGACGCCGTCGCCCTCGGCGGCCAATCTTCCGAAGTCTGCTGCGCGGCCTTCCAGCAACTGCTTCGAGTTTCAAGGGCGGGTGCTTGATCCCGCCGGCAAGCCGCTGCCGGGGGCGAAGATCTATTTCGTCTTCTACACCAACTATACGCATCCGCCGCTTCCACCGCCGAAGGTTCGGGCAACCGCCGGGCCGGACGGAGAGTTCCATTTTGCCATGGAGAAATCCGAGTTCGACGCCTGGCGGTCCAGCCACCCTTGGGGCATTTTTGACGATGTGAATTACCGAAACGACTGCCGGCTGGTGGCCCAGGCCGACTGCTACGGCCCGGTATGGAAACCGGCGTTCGCCTTCGACCCGTCCGGCGAGCTTCGCAGTCGTATCATTCAGACCCATCCCAGGGATGCGGAGGCCGCCAGCAAGAAAATTGAACCTGTGCTGCGGCTCGTGAAGGACGATGTTCCTCTGCTCGGCCGAACCGTCGATCCCAAGGGACGTCCCATCGCCGGAGTCAAGATTGCGGTCCGCTATGTCCAGCCGGCTGAGAACGAGGACTTGACCGCCTGGCTGGCGGTGGTGGCCCAGAAGGATGCCGACCTGGTCCGGACGATGAAGTCCATGAGTCAAGCCTATCTCCCAGGCGGCTCTTTCATCGACAGTTTCATCTCCTCCGAGGTGCTGCCGCAGATCGCGCCCACCGCCACCAGCGACGCCGACGGGCGGTTCCGGTTGACGGGCATGGGACGTGAGCGACTCGTCAGCCTGTTGATCCAAGGGCCGACGATCGAGTCGGCATGGGTTGGTTCCAGAACACGACCGGGCCCAACCTTCGTCATGCCCTATCACCGTCCCTGGAGCCTGACCAAGTTTACGTTTTACGGCGCCAATTTCGAGCACGTCGCCCGGCCCTCGGTGGCAATCATCGGCACGGTACGGGACAAGGACACCGGCAAGCCGCTGCCAGGAGCGAAGATTCAGGCCCACAAGCTGGCGGGCCACCCGGTCCCCGGCCATTTGGCCAGCATCTATATCCACACGACTGCCGACAAGCAGGGGCGTTACCGCCTGATCGGCATGCCCATCGGCAAGGACAACGAGCTGCTGGCGGTGCCGGTTCAGGGCCAGCCCTACTTGCTTTCGAGGCAACGCGTTGACACCTCGGCCGCGCAAGGTGCGGGTTCGGTGCAGGCCGACTTTCCGTTGAAACGCGGAGTGTGGGTCCGCGGGAGAGCCACCGACGCCAAGACCGGCGAGCCGGTGCCGTACTGTGCCATCGACTATTATGCGTTCCTCAACAACCCATTCGACGTCACGCTCAACCAGGCCAACGTCTTTGACCTGGCAGGGACCTTCGACAAGGCGATGCACGAGCCAGCCCCGGCGCAATGACCCCATCGCCGCCGTCCCGCGCATAGAACGTCACCGGCCGGGCTGCTATAATCAGCCTCCGCTAAGCGGCCGTCCAAGAACAAGTTGGGGACTGTCCCAATTTTCGTCCGACGAAAATGGGACTGTCCCCTTGGCAAAAGTGGAAATTGTTGCTGGAC
>JAJYGU010000384.1 GCA_021784975.1 Planctomycetota bacterium | reverse complement strand
CGATTGAGCACCCTGCGCGGCGCACATCCGGCGGCGTGAGTAATCCGGGGTAGAGTTGGGAATTGTACCCGCCAAGGTCCAAGAAACGAAGAAGCCCGCACAAAGAGAGGCGGGCTTCCTCAAAATGCGATCGTGTTTTTCCGTCGGAGGGGCGGTACGCCACGCTCGGTTACCTGCTGCCCATGTTTCCGATCGAGCCAGCGGTCAAAACCCGGTGTATCGGCCCTTCTCGCTTGGCTGGCCAGCCACTTCTATTATGGATCAAACGGCCGCCGGTGCAATACACCAATTGGGTGGGGCGCCAAGTGACGAGTGGCGAAACTATACCGGTTTGACATTTTCGGCGTAGCGGCCTTTTGGGCCGTGCTGCTCGATATAGGATACTTCTTGGCTTTCGCGCAATTCGTCGAAGGTTGCCCCCCGCACGCTGGAGGCGTGAAAGAACAACTCCTCGTCGTTTTCGGACCTGATAAATCCGAAATGCCTGGCCGTCAGGGTTTTGATGAAGCCTTGGGCCATTGGCACCGTCCCTGAAGCAAATTGGTAAACCTGATGCAGCCCGGCCTGGGTTATTGCCGGGTTGCCGCCTGCCTCCGATCCGCGAAGCTCGCGGCGTGTCCTTCGCGGCCGCCCCCCCCAATTCTATTAACCCCGAAACAGCGGAAGAGTTCCGCCCGCGGACCATTCTTTAGACATCAGAATGCACCAACCCCCGATTTACTGGACGGCCGCTGGTGGGGCCGCATCGGCGGCCGCTGGCGACGACACGGCACCGGTGTCGCCGCCGGCATCGGAAGCTGGCACCGCATCGTGATACACGCCCACCTTGTCCACCCCGTCGCCGGTCCAGTCGCCCACCACCGGCTTATCGCCGGGCGAGCCTAACTCGAGCACCTTGTCCTGGGCGTCGAGCTGGTGGTTGTTGTTGGTGTCGAGGTAGAACTTGCCATTGCGGTAAACGCCCACCTTCGACACGCCGTCGCCGGTCCAATCGCCGACCACCGGGAGGTCGCCTTCCTGGCCAAACTTGAACATCACGTCGCCGGGACTCCAGCGGCCATCGCCGTCCATATCGAGGAACCAGGTGCCGTTGCGGAAGATGCCGATGGTGTAGACGCCGTCGCCGTTCCAGTCGCCGACCACGGCGATATCGCCCTTGGTGCCGTAGCGGAACACGTGGTCGATCAGGTCGGAGCGGAGCTTGCCGGCCTTGCCGTGCTTCATGGTGCGATAGCCGACGGCGGCATCCATCGGGTCCGGCGGCATGTTCTTCTGCCGGCCGCGTTGCGTGTTCTGCACGTCAGGCAGGCCCGGGTCGGCGGCCGCCGCCCTGGCGTCGCCGATCCACTTCGGTCCAAAGATGCCGATATCGGTCTTGCCGTCGCCGTCCCAGTCACCGGCGACTGGTTGATCGCCCATTTTGCCCAACTTGGCCCACAAATCGTTTTCGTCCCAATGGCCGTTGCCGTTGAGGTCGAAGAACCACAGGCCGTCGAGAAACACACCGACCTTAGTGCAACCGCTGCCGTCCCAGTCGCCGGTCACCGGGGTGGCATGGCGGAGCCCGAAGTGGAACCGCTTGATGGGCACGCCGTTCTGGTCGGCCAGGATGAACTCGCCCTGGTCCAGGTTGTCGCCGGTCCAGGCGGCTGCATCGAAGTATTCAGTGGGCGTATAGGCGGTGAACTGGTCGCTTAAGGCGGCGTTGCGGGGCGAGCCGCCGTCGATCACGCTGAGGTGCCAAGTGTAATCGGCCGGCGCGGCCGCGCCGCCAAACATGGGTTGCATCATGATCTGGGGCGCCGGGGCAGACACGATGCCCGGCGAGGTGTAATCACTGCCCGGCAGTTGCATGGGCGGTCCCAACAACGGGAAGTCCGGGGCCGGCGGCGGCACCAACGGCGGGATGCCGGGCGGCGGGTTGACCGGCGGCGACGGGGGCGCGGGGTTCACCAGCACTTCGCTGAAGTTGTACTGAGTGGCCGTGTCGCCCGGCATGAGCTTAATACCGGCGATGACGGTGTCGCTGGCAGTCACCGCCAGAGTGCTCAAGACTTGGGGGCTAATGGTGGAGTAGGTGTAGGTGTTGACCACCAGGCCGCCGGCCGTGCCGGCGGTGTCGACGCCGGGCACATAGCCGTTGGGTTGAACCTCCTTGACGGAATACATTCCCGGCTCCAGCCCGGCGAACTGATAGTAACCGTTGGCGTCGGTGACCGTGGTGATCTGGTTGCCGCCGGCGTCGGTCAAGGGAATGCCGCTGCCATCGCAGAGGACCATAGTCACGCCGGCCAGCCGTGGATCGTTGGCGGTGAGCTTGCCGTCGCGGACCGAGGGGATGTTGGGCATCGGCTCGCCGTTCTGCAGTTGGATCGGCGGCCCGTCCTGGAAGACGAAGCCGCTGATGGTTCCCGGCAGCGTCTCGGTGAAGTTGTAGCCGGTACCGGCAACTCCCTGGCCCAGGTTGATGTTCACCATCCGGGTCAGGCCGTCGGTTTGGCCGCCGGCCGAGCCGATCCAATCGCTGTTTTCGAGATAGCCGCCGGGCGGTACTTCTTCCACCGCGTAGGTGCCCGGCTGCAAATCGGTGAAGCTATAGTTGCCTTGCGAATCGGTGGTCGTCGAATCAACGATGTTGCCCGACGAGTCTTCCAAATAGACGGTGACGCCGGCCAGGCGGGTGTCGCCGCTGTCGATTACGCCGTTATTGTTGAGATCGACGAACACGGTGCCGCCGACGCTGGCCGGCAGCAACTCGCCAAAGTTGTAGTTTAGCCCCACCACCCCGCCGGCCAAGGGAATGCCGTCGATCAAATTGCCGGGGTTGTGAGCGGTGCCGCCGGCGGTGCCGGACGAGTCGAGGCCCGGGTAATACCCGGCCGGCTGGGCCACCGTCACCGCATACGTGCCGGGCATTAGGCTGTTGAACTGATAATAGCCGGTAGAATCGGTCGTGGTGGTGGCCAGCACATTGCCGTTGGCGTCGAGCAAGGTGAGCTGCGCGGCCGGCAGGCCCGCCTCGCCCGGATCCTTGACGCCGTTGTCATTGGCATCGACGTACACATAGCCGCTGACACTGGCGTACTTGGTGTTGGCGAAATTGTTTTGGATGCTGTCGTCGCCGTAATTGAGGTTGATTCCGATGAGAGTGGTCATTCCGGCCGTCGTGCCCCGCGTCTGGCCGTTCACCGTGCCCGGGGTGTCGCCGACGCTTACGTAGCCGTCGGGCCGGGTTTCCACCACTTGGTACGTGCCTGGCGCCAGGTCGGCAAACTCGTAGTTCCCGTTGGCGTCGGTAGTCGTGGTGATCCCCGTTGAGGTATAGGTGTTTCCGTTGAGCGAATAGAGGGTCACGGTGACGCCGGCGATGCCCGGCTCGCCCGATTCTTGTTGGTTGTCGGCGTTCAGGTCGTAGTAGACGGTGCCGGAGAGGGTGGCCAGCGGCTCTTGCTGGGCGGCCCCCCAGGCGCCGGCGGTGTAAACCGGCCCCAGGGAAGCCCCTTGCGGCACGTAATCCAGGGCGGCGGCATTGTTGTAGTTGTCGTTGGGCAGCACGTTCTCCAAGCCCGTGCCGCTGAAATCAAAGAAATCGTAGTAGGCGCTGGTGACACTGACGTCGGTGGAGTGGGGCGCCGTGAAGTCGGCCGTGAAGGTCGATCCCTGAAGGTCAGCGCCCTCGACCACCGAGGTAATCCCGGTCGATGTCGAGCTGTTTGCGTCCACGCCAAGGCGCACGGTCAAGACGAGCATGTCGCCGGCGGTGAAACCGCTGAAGGTCAAGACCATCGTGGAGCTGCCGGGCGCGACCGACTGCGAGGTGATCTGGAAGCCGTCGTGGCTGACAATCTGCAGCGGGAACCAGCCGTAGCTGGCGGCCGTCGAGGGGGAAGTGTTGAAAAAGATGTTGTTCTTGAGGTTGATCGTTAGGCTGGTCAGCTCGCTGCCGGGCGCCCCGCCGGTGTAGCTGACCTCGAACAAGTCGGCCACCTGCGTGCTGGTCAGGACGCCGTTTTTCACCAGGTATTCCGAGGTGTCGGTGGGATTGGAGTCCTCCAGATACGTGGTCCCCACGTGGATCGGCGTGGGCATAACCGACAACAGCTCCCGCGGCTCCATCTGCTCGAAACGGCAGACGCGAAACCGTGAATGCGAGCCGTGCGTCGCCCGCCGCGGGGACTTCCGACGAGACCGAGAAGATACAAGCCGTTCCTGGATTTTTCGCAGAAAACGCACGTCAACCTCCCTGTTGAACTTGCCGCCGGCATGGGTGGCCGGCGACTGCCTCTTTCCTTCCGCGTTCTCGGACCGCACCAATTTTCGATTCCCTTTTTTTGTGGCCTCGTGCCAGAAAAATCGGGACAGTTTCCGCGTTACCTCTGCGTCAACTCGCTGCGCTGCTGGCCGGCCACGGCCCACACGCGGACGGTGGTGTCGAAGCTGCCGGACAGCAGGGTGCCGTTCTTGGCGTCGTAAACCAGGGTGGCGATCGAGCCCGTGTGGCCGACGAAGCGGCATTTCTCTTGGCGGGCGGCCACGTCCCAGAGCCGTACGAGATTGTTGCTGCCGCCGGAGGCCAACAGCCGGTCGCCGCAGAAGCACAACGCCCGCACCTCGCCCGGCCGCTGGGGCAATTGGGCCACCACCTGGCCGGTGACGCCGTCAAGCAGCCAGATGACGCGTTGCTGCCCGGCGGCGGCCAAGAGTTTTCCATCCGGAGAATAGGCGAGCGCGTAAATCCGCCGGTTCGAGATGGGGACTTCGGCCATTTGCTGGCCGCTGGAGCACTGCCAGGTGCGCACTACGCCCGAGCGTCCGGCCGCCGCCAGCCGAGCCCCGTCGGTCGAAAAGGCCAGGGCGCGGAGGTCGGTCCCCGGGCCGGCCAATTCACGAACCAGTTGTCCGCTGTCGGCATTGAACAGCCAGACCCGGTCGTCGAAACCGGCAGCGGCCAGCGTGCCGCCGTCCGGGCTGTAGGCCAAGGTAGAGATGGCCGCGGTCAACTCCGGCAGGGTCCGCGGCGGGCCCTTGGCCAAGGTCTCCCACAGACAGACGCGCCGGTCGGCACCACCGGTGGCCAGCATGTCGACGAAGGGACGAAAGGCCGCCGCCTTGACCCAATCGAAATGCCCGGCGAGCCGCTGCACGGGCCGGCCGTAATCGAGATCGAACAGGTATACCAGGTGGTCATCGCCCACCGTGGCCAGCAGCTTTCCGGTGAGATTCAGCGCCATTCCCGAGATCACCGGCGGTTTTTCGAGGTTATCGGGCGCTGCCAGTTGCACCACTTTAACGGCCTGGACCTCCGCGACCCGTTCGGTGGCCCATGCCATGGAGCCGCTCCAGAGCGTCAGCGAAGAAGCCGCCAATGCGATCCGAAAGCTCGGTTGCAACATAGTTGGCACCTGCACTTGACAGGGGTGCTTGGTCCGATTCAGTCCTGCCCTCTGTCTACTCATCGGCCGAACCGGGCGGTGCCCTCCGCGAAGTTTTGGCAAGTCATCAACTGGAAAGACTAGGCAGACCCGCCGAGCGCCTACCATGTGAAAATGCGAGTGACACGTAAGGTAAACAGCGCAAGTCAGCCAGACGGCATTTTCCGGGTATGCAGGACGCACGGGTTGAACTGAATCGTCTAGCGGCGATGGAACGTCGCGGCCGTCCACCGGGAATTGCCGGCGTACCGGCAGCGGATAAACGTTTCAATTTGCGCCCGGGACGTATGCCGAAGCGGCAGAGGTGAAGATGAACCGGCAAGACGTTTTGTTTATCGGGTGGTCAATTATAACTCTTAATAAGGGGGTGACGGGAAATTCAGCCATCCGGCTCTAGCCAGAATTTGCCAGACGGGATATGCTAGACATATTCGTAACGGAGGCGCTTCGCAGTCCGCGGAGTGCTTGTCGCTGTCGGTCGACAACGGAACCTCGCCCAGTACGCCGACGTCAGCCTTGTGATAGACTCGGCGACCAGCCTGATTGGACATGCAGCGGTAGAAATTCGTCTCGACTTGGAACGTCTGCGGGTCGCTGCATGTGGATTATTGGCCTATTGGGTGGTGTAGGCAGCGGCAAGAGCATGGTGGCCCGACAATTTGCCCAACTTGGGGCCGGCTTACTGGACGCCGACCGCATTGGACATGAGGTGTTGCGGCTGCCCGACGTCGAAGCAGCAGCCCGCCAACGATGGGGAGAGAGGATTTTTGGCGAGGATGGCCGGATCGATCGCAAGCGGCTGGCGGGCATGGTTTTCCGATCGGCGGACGGAGAACGGCGATACCTGGAACAGATCACCCATCCGGAAATTGTCCGCCGCCTACGGCAGCAGGCCGAATCGCTGGCGGCCGGTGGCGTGCGGGTGGCCATTCTCGACGCCGCTTTGCTGGTGGAAGCCGGGCTGGCCGACGGCTGCCAACAACTGGTTTTTGTGGAATGTCCACGGGAGGCCCGGCTGGCGCGGGCCATGACGCGCGGCTGGACCGAGGAGGAATTTGCAGCCCGCGAGGAGGCCCAGGAACCCTTGGATCGCAAGCGCGAGCGGGCCCATGCGATCCTGGACAATTCCGGCAGTCCAGAACAGACGCGGGCCCAGGTCGAGCAGTTGTGGGCGCGCCTGGATTGACGTTTCGTACCCGATCCTAACCTACCGCTGACGCCTTCCGCGCGTCGGCCCACCCAACTTCTCAGGAGTGCTGTCTTATGACCAGGGAACCAGAACCTTCGGCCGAACGGGAGGAGCACGATCCTCCCGCGGTGCCAGTGGCAAGCCAGCCCCGGCCCAGCATCGAGGAAGCCCTCCGGGCGCTGGATCGCGAAGAGCCTCTCTCGCTGGCCGAGGAAATCGCCGCCGAAGGCTCTCGAAGCAAGGAAGACATCCGCAAACACTACGAACAGGTCAAGCAGACCGGCGACACCCACATCGCCGAACTGCAACGGATGTCGATGGCCGAGTTGATCGAGGAGGCCCGCAAGGAAAATCTCAGCGACTACGCCGGCGTCAAGAAACAAGACCTGATCTTCAAAATCCTCAAGGAACGGGTCAAGCTCAACGGGCTGATGTACGGCGAGGGGACGCTGGAGATCCTGCCCGACGGCTTCGGCTTCCTGCGCAGCTCCGACTACCACTACCTCTCCTGCCCGGACGACATCTATGTCTCTCCCAGCCAGATTCGCCGCTTCGGGTTGAAGACGGGGGCCACCATCTCCGGCCAGATCCGGCCGCCGAAGGAAAACGAGCGCTATTTTGCCCTGCTCCGGGTGGAAGCCATCAACTATGAGGACCCCAACCTACTGTCAAGCAAAGTCGCCTTCGACGAGCTCACCCCGCTGCACCCCGATACCCGGATTCGCATGGAGACCACCGCCAAGGAGGTCGAGATGCGGGTGGTCGATCTGATCGTGCCCATCGGCTTCGGCCAACGCGGCTTGATCGTCAGTCCGCCGCGGGCCGGCAAGACGATTCTCATGCAAAAGATGGCCAAAGCGGCCCTGGCGAACTATCCCGACCTCTATGTCTTTATGCTGTTGATCGACGAGCGGCCGGAAGAAGTCACCGACATGGAGCGGCAGATCAAGGGCGCCAACTGCGAGGTCATCAGCTCCACCTTCGACGAGCCGGCCACCCGGCACATCCAGGTCTCGGAAATGGTGCTGGAGAAGGCCAAGCGGATGGTCGAGTATGGCCACGACGTGCTGATCTTCCTGGATTCCATCACCCGGCTGGCGCGGGCGTGGAACTCCGAGTGCCCCAATTCCGGCAAGCTCCTCTCCGGCGGCGTCGATGCCAACGCCCTGACGCGGCCGAAGCGATTTTTCGGCTCGGCGCGAAAGGTCGAGGAAGGGGGCTCGCTGACGGTGATCGGGACTGCCCTGATCGATACCGGCAGCCGCATGGACGAGGTGATTTTTGAGGAGTTCAAGGGGACCGGCAACCAGGAGATCGTGCTCGATCGGAAGCTGGTCGACCGGCGGATCTGGCCGGCCATCGACATCAACCGCAGCGGCACCCGCAAGGAGGAGATGTTGTTGGACCCCGAGGAATACCGGCGGATCTGCATTCTCCGCCGGGTCTTGAACGACATGAACCCGCCCGACGCGATGGAGTTGCTCACCACGCGATTACAAAAGACCAAGACTAACGCCGAGTTCCTGATGAGCATGAACATGAAGATATAAGGGACGGTCCCTTTCGGCCCAGAGTGAGGATGCCATGCCCAACGTGTACCGAGGAGAGGAAACTGGCGGATCGGCGGTCGGCAAGGCCCGTTTCGCCATTGTGGTGTCGCGTTTCAACGAGTCGATTACGTCGCGGCTGCTGGAAGGGGCGGTGCAAACGCTCACGGCCGCCGGCGTGGCGGACCAACGGATCGACGTAGCCTGGGTCCCCGGGGCCTTTGAAATCCCCACCGTGGTTAATCAGTTAGCCGACAGCGGCCGCTATGCCGCCATTCTGTGCCTGGGGGCGGTGATCCGCGGCGAAACCAGCCACGACCAGCACATCAACCGTGCCGTCAGCGTCTCGCTGAGCGAAATCGGCGTCCACTACGGCCTGCCGGTGCTGTTCGGCATCCTCACCTGTAACACCTTGGAGCAGGCCATCGCCCGTAGCGGCGGCAGCACGGCAACTACCGGCAAAGATGTGCCCGAGAGCCGCCTTGGCAACAAAGGCATCGATTGCGCGATGGCGGCGTTGGAAATGGTGAACTTGATGTCGAAATTGACGAAGTGATTTTACCCACAGCCTGACCATATCCCCGCTCCCATGCTCCGCCGTAGCCAATCACGCGAGGTCGCCTTCCAGGTCCTGTATCAGGATGACCTCAATCCGCGCGGCAATCCTGCCGAAGGGGACCGTTTCATCGGACGGCGACTAAGGGCGGACGACATGATCGCCTTCGCCCGCGAACTGGTTGCCGGCGTGCGGAAGAACCGGCCGGAGATTGACGCCCGCCTCGAAGAGATCGCCGCCCATTGGAGCTTGAAGCGCATGGCCGCCACCGATCGCAACGTCTTGCGTCTCGGCGCCTACGAGATCCTGTTTTCCGACACCCCCGGCCGCGTCGCCATCGACGAAGCTATCGAGCTTGCCAAACGTTTTGGCTCGGCGCAATCTTCCCAGTTCGTCAACGGCGTACTCGATCAAGTGCTACAGCAGAAAGAAACCACCGATAAGGGATTAGGGATCAGAGATTAGGGATCAGGGATTAGATACCACCGTCCGCCCACTCTCGAACCCGTCATCACAATCCACGCCATGCGTCTCCCCGACACATTGAAACAAGCTCTGACGGAGCTCAGGCAAACGCTCGACACCGATATCCGCGACCTATTCCGGGCCGAGGGCCGGCTGGTCGATAAGGTCTTTCTCGACGAATTGTTCAATACCCTCGTGCGTACGGACATGGGAATTGACGCCGCGCGCGAAATCGTCGCCGATATTCGCGATCGCTACCAGTCACGCGTAGTCGAACTGAAGGTGATCGCCGACGAGATTAAAGGGAAAATCAAGGCGATGCTCTCCGCATCCTGACCACTGATCTCTGATGCCCAATCCCTAATCCCTAATCCCTAATCCCTAATCCCTAATCCCCCTCTGCTCCATGGGCCTCTTCGACAAGTTCAAGCAAGGTCTGGCCAAGACCAAGCAGCTTCTCAATACCGACATCCGCGACCTCTTTCGGGCCGAGGGCCGGCTGGTCGATGCGGGTTTCCTCGACGAGCTGTTTGAGAAACTCGTCCGCACGGATATGGGCGTCGATGCCGCCCAGGAGATCGTCGACGACATCGGCGAACGCTTCCGGGCTCGCGTCGTGGAAATGATCGAGATCGTCGAGGAGATCAAACAGAAGCTCAAGGCCCTGCTGGCCCAGCCGGCCGAGCCGATCCATCTTGCCGCCAGCGGACCGACGGTGATCATGGTGGCCGGCGTGAACGGCTGCGGCAAGACCACCTCGATTGCCAAGCTGGCGAACATGTTCAGCGACGACGGCAAGAAAGTTGTCCTCGGGGCTGCCGATACCTTCCGCGCCGCGGCCGTCGAGCAGTTGACCATCTGGGCCGGGCGATTGGGGGCAGAGATCGTCACTGGCCCGCAAGGCAGCGACCCGGCCAGCGTGGCCCATCGAGCGGTGGCACGGGCAGTGGAAACGGCCGCCGACCTGTGCATTGTCGACACCGCCGGCCGCTTGCAAACCCAGCAGAACCTCATGCAGCAGTTGACCAAGATTCACCGCGTGCTGAGCAAGCAGATTCCCGAATCGCCGCACGAAGTGCTCTTGGTCCTCGACGCCACCACCGGGCAGAACGGCATCAGCCAGGCCAAGCACTTCACCGACGCCGTCCGCTGTACCGGCCTGGTGCTGGCCAAGCTCGATGGCACTGCCAAAGGCGGCGTCGTGGTGGCGATCCGCAAGCAGGTCGGCCTGCCGGTCAAGTATATCGGCGTCGGCGAAAAGGCCGAGGATTTGGCCCTCTTTGAGGCCGAGCCCTTTGTCGAGGCCCTCTTCGCTGAGGGGTCGTAAGATGCGGCCCCATATACACCGCGGCACGGGGGACAACAGTGGCATCGGCTAAAGTCGCGCAGGAAAGCTGGTATGACCATCCTCGTTACTACGACCTGGCCTTCAAGAGCGAAACCGGCCCGGAGGCAAACTTCGTTGAAGCCGCCTGCCGCAAATACTGTTCTTTTCCGGTAAGACGGCTGCTCGAGCCGGCCTGCGGGAGCGGGCGGCTGGTGGCGGAATTGGCCGCCCGCGGCTATCGGATGACCGGGCTGGACCTCAACCAGCCGGCGCTCAAGTTTCTGCGGCGACGGCTGGCGCGGCGAGGTCTGCGGGCGGACATTTTCTTGGCCGACATGGCCGACTTTTGCCTGGCCAGGCCGGTCGATGCCGCCTATTGCACCTTCGACAGCTTTCGCCACCTGTTGAGCGAACAGGCGGCCCAACAGCACCTCGAGTGCGTGGCCGCCAGCCTGCGGCCCGGCGGCGTCTATATCTTGGGTTTTCACCTGCTGCCGCCGGACGCCTCGGAGGAGTGCACCGAACGCTGGACGGAACGGCTCGGATGCACCCAGGTCACCGTCACCCTGCGGGTCTTGAGCAGCAGCCGACGACGACGCTTGGAAACGCTCCGCATCAGCCTGCTGGTCCGCCGGCGGGACCGCCTGAAGCGGCTCCGCGACGAGTTTCCCTTGCGGCTCTACACGGCGGCCCAGTTCCGCCGGCTGCTGTCGAAGGTGCCGAGGCTGCGGCTGTGCGGCGTGTACGACTTCTGGTACGATATCGAGCATCCCTTGAAGCTGGACAACCAAATGTCGGACACGGTATTTATATTGCAGAAGCTGACTGCTGAGGGGGACAGTCCCATTTTTGCGGCCTCCTGCCGCGAAAATTGGGACAGTCCCCGTCACCCGTAAAGGAGCACACACATGATTCGCGTCGGCATCGCCGGGCTCGGTTTTATGGGTATGACCCATTACAACGCCTACCAGAAGATCGACGGGGTGAAGGTGGCGGCGCTGTGCGAGAAGGACGCCGTGCGGCTGGCCGGCGATTGGACCTCGATCCAGGGCAATTTCGGGCCGCGCGGCCAGATGATGGACCTTTCCGGCATCGCCCGTTACGGCGAGCTCGACGACCTGCTGGCCGATAGGAACCTCGATCTGATTGACGTCTGCCTGCCGCCCTCTTGGCACGCTAAGGTGACAATCGCCGCCCTGCGGGCCGGCAAACACGTCTTCTGCGAGAAACCGATCGCCCTGCAGGTATCCGACGCCCAACGGATGACGGAGACCGCCCAGGAACTCGGCAAGCTGCTGATGATCGGCCACGTGTTGCCGTTCCATCCCGAGTACAAGTTTGCCTACGAAGCCATCAAGAGCGGCAGGTACGGCCGCCTGCTGGGCGGCTATTTCAAACGCATCATCTCCGATCCCGCCTGGCTGCCCGACTTCTTCAACCCCGAGACGACCGGCGGGCCCATGCTCGATTTGCACGTACACGACGCCCACTTCATTCGCCTGGTGTGCGGCATGCCGAAGGCCGTTTATAGCGTGGGAACGATGCGCGGCCAGGTGGTCGAGCGATTTACCACCCAATTCCTCTTCGACGAGCCCAAGGTGGTGTCGGCCGCCAGTGGCGTGGTCCATCAGCAAGGCCGGCCGTTCACCCACGGGTACGAAATCTATCTGGAGAAGGCCACCCTGTTCTTCGATTACATGGCCATGCCCAAGGCCGGCGACGTGGTGCTGCCGCTGACGGTGTTGAGCGACGACGGCGCAGTAAGCCGGCCGGAGCTTGGCTCGGCCGATCCCACCGACGCCTTCGTGGCCGAATTGAGCGATGTGGTCCGTTCGGTGGCCGCCAACAAGCCCTCGGCGCTCTTGGCTGGCGAACTAGCCCGCGACGCGGTGGTGCTGTGCCAGAAGCAGACTGAATCGGTGATTTGCGGGAGGCCGGTGGAAGTCTAACGAGCGAGTCTTGGGCCTTAGGTCTTCGGTCTTGGCAGAAGCGTAGGGTGGGTCGAGCGCAGCGATCCCCACCAATCGAGCCAGAAAAGGCGGTGGGGCTCGCTGCGCTCGACCCACCCTACAAAGCTGTCGGCTGCGCAATTGCCTTATGAGCCAAACGAGGTGGACATGGTTTGGCGAACGCTATGGCGCATCGCGGACACTCTCGTGGTTGTGGTGTTCCTTGTCGCGTTCGCTATACTGTTCGTTGTGTTCTTCCTCCCGATCTACGCTCTGATGTCGCTCGTCGAGACGGTCACCGGCGAAGGGCGATGGTGCCGCCAACAGATTCAGCGGATGGTCACTAATCGCGCTCGGTTGTCCGACGTGGCATTCCTTGAAATGGAACACGTTCCTACTGAAGACGCTCAGCTTTGGATCGCCGTCCGACGCGCCGTGGCTGATTCAGTGGGATTGCCCCCTGAGGCCATTTACCCCGAGGACCAAACACCGGACCTTTGGCGAATCCAGTTGGTCGGGCCGGATGCGTTGGATGTGATATTTCGACTGGAAAGGCTGCTTGGGGTGGAAATACCACCCGGAGCTCTCGGAGATGAACTCTTTGGCAATGAACCGCGCGAATTTCGGCAGTTTGCGGCCGCTGTGGTATCCGTGCTGCGCGGCATCCAACCGAAGCCAACGGTCCTACAGAGAGTCATGGACGCAAACGAGGAACTGAAAGGTTAATGCTCATGAATGCAACTCGCATTACCGTGTGCGCCGTTGTCGCAACGTTGTGTACTGTCTTGCTGCGGGATGCGAGTGCCAGTGCCGGGCCGGCGGAGGACTATATCGACGCGCAATTGCGGGTGGTTCGCGGCTTGGAAAAACGCGTCGATTCGATCACCGGCTTCGCCGACGA
The DNA here is from genome assembly GCA_021784975.1 of Planctomycetota bacterium. Classification (GTDB taxonomy): domain Bacteria; phylum Planctomycetota; class Planctomycetia; order Pirellulales; family Thermoguttaceae; genus JAJYGU01. The sequence goes on along the minus strand of JAJYGU010000384.1, from coordinate 15,054 downwards.
GGCGGCAGGGCGCCTACTGGCCGGTGGTAACGTATATTTGGCCGGTGAGCCGGGGATGGTTGCCGAATTACTCGGCCGGGCGGGTGGATTGTGCAGCGCAAAGGTCCTCGACTTGAGTCGGCTGCCGAAATTGGACCGCAACGACCTGGTGCTCTACAGTGACTATGGACTCTCCGGGGAGTGGGCGGCCCAGCGTTGGAAGAGACTGGTCGCCAGCCGGGCGCTCGTCATCGCCTTTGCGTCGGCGGAGAACCCGATCTTGCAAAATCGTTTGCCGGCCAACGTCCGGGCGATTCCGGTCGATATTCCTCGCGACAGCCGCCTGGTCACGGAGGCCTCGGGCGAAAGGCTCATTCCCGCGGCGCCGCCCGCCATCGCCATCGCCGAGTGGACCTTCACGGCGGAATTGATTGGTGCCTGCCGGCGGCGGCATCGGCAGTTGGCGGTTTACCTGAGTATCTTTCTTGACGAGGGGCATCGCCGCCTGAAACGGACCCAGGGGATGCTGTTCGAGCCCGACCTGCGGCCGCCAACCGCCGCCTCGGGCGAACTTGCCCGCGAATTTCTTGCCGCCGTCAAGAGTTCTTTGACCGTGATCCGCACGTCAGAGATGGGGCCGATCCGCCGGGCGGCGGTCTGGCTCCGCGAGGCGTCGGCGGCCAAACGGCAAGTCATACGCAATTTTCAGGGGCATCTTCCTCCCAAGGAGGCCGGTAGGCCGGGCGACGTGAGGTTCTTCAGCACCGTGGCCCACGGCACGGGCGCTGAGGGGGTTGCCTGGATTCATGGCCATTTGCACGCCGGCGATGTGTACCTCTTTCTCGGCTATCAGCACAACGAGGACGCGATGGCCGCCGCGGCCAGTTTCCTGGGGGCCCGCACGATTTTCTTGACCTCCCGCCGCCCCGGCCCGCGGATAGCCGCCGATCCGCTGCACATCGACGTGGACCCGCATTGGCCGCTGACCGACGCCTGCCTGGCTCTGCCCGGCTACGACGTGAAGGCCTGCCCGTTGTCAGCCATCGCGGGACTTTCCTGTTACTACGCAATCTGCGCCGAGGCGATCCGACGGTAAATCGGTTTGCCCCCCAAGTCTTCGTACGGCGATCCACGTATAATGCATAGGGCTAAAGGCAACGGGGAGTGGAGCATGCACCGGGATGAAATCCTCGCGTGGTTGTGCGAGGGAGACTTAGCCCGGCTGGGCGATCTCTGGCAGCTCGCCGATCGGACGCGGCAGCATTATGTCGGCGGCGAGGTCCATCTCCGCGGTCTGGTGGAGATTTCGAATCATTGCGTGCGGTGGTGTGGCTACTGCGGGCTGCGGGCAGGCAATCATAGCTTGCATCGCTACCGCATGACGGACGGAGAAATTCTCGCCTGTACTCGCGAGGCGGTGGAGTTGGGCTATGGGACGGTGGTACTGCAAGCGGGTGAAGACCCCGAGCTTACCCGCGATCGTATTGCCGGGATGGTGAGCAGGATCAAGGCCGAAACTCCGCTGGCAGTCACGCTGAGCCTCGGAGAGCGCGAGGACGGCGATTTGGCGGCGTGGCGCGAGGCGGGGGCCGATCGCTATCTGTTGCGGTTTGAGACCTCGAACCGCGCCCTGTATGAGCAGCTTCATCCGCCACGTACCGGCTACCGACCGACCGATCGGACGGCGATTCTGGGCGCGCTCAGGCGGTTGGGCTACGAAATCGGCAGCGGCGTGATGATCGGGCTGCCCGGTCAGATCTACGATGACCTGGCCGACGACCTTATGTGCTTCGGCCGGCTGGGCCTGGACATGATCGGCGTCGGGCCGTACCTGCGGCATCCCCAGACTCCTTTGGCCGATCGCCATCGCTGGCCGCCAGCGTCCAACGTTGAACAAGTGCCGGCCAGCGAGCTGATGACCTACAAGGTGATGGCCTTGGCCCGCCTGGTGTGCCCGCGGGCGAACATCCCCGCCACGACGGCCTTGGCCACCCTCAATCCGCGCGAGGGACACGAGTTGGGCCTGGTTCGCGGGGCGAACGTGGTGATGCCCAATCTCACTCCGCCGAGATATCGAGCGTTGTATGAGATCTATCCGGGCAGGGCGGGCGAGGCGGAGACGGGCGAGGCGTGCTGCCGGGGGCTTGACCAACGTTTGCGAGCGATCGGGCGCCGGCCAGGCCGAGGCCGCGGCGATTCGAGCAACTATCAGATGCGAAGGAGTTGACTGCAATGTCGTTTGCTGTGGAATCGGCCAGGCTTAGCGGCAGCGGATATGATTTTATTGACGAGGCGTATCTGTTGAGTCTGCTGGATCGCCCCGCCGCTGCCGGAGCCGTCCGCGACATCATCGCCAAGAGCCTGGCCAAGCAGCCATTGGCGGTGGAGGAGACGGCCACCTTGCTGGCCGCCGACCAGCCGGAACTGGTCGCGCAGATCTTCGACGCCGCCCGGCAACTGAAGCGCGACGTATACGGCCGTCGCATCGTGCTGTTCGCACCGTTGTATGTGGGCAATCATTGCACCAACGATTGCGTCTACTGCGCCTTCCGGCGGTCGAACCAGGCCGAGATCCGCCGCACTCTGGATGAAGAATCGCTCCACCAGCAGGTCCTGGCCCTGGAAAACAAGGGGCACCGGCGGCTGATCCTGGTATTCGGCGAACATCCCCAATACGGCGCCGAGTTTATGGCCGAGTGCGTGCAGCACGTCTATGCCGCGACCAGCGGCCGGGGGAAGATCCGCCGGGTGAACCTGAACGCGGCCCCCTTGGATCACGACGGCTATCGCATCGTCAAGGCGGCTGACATCGGCACCTACCAGATCTTCCAGGAGACCTATCATCACGAGACCTACCGCCGCGTCCATCCCAAAGGCACCCGGAAAGCGAATTATCTGTGGCGGCTGGACGGGGTGGCCCGGGCCATGGAGGCCGAGTGCGACGACGTGGGCATCGGCGCGCTGTTCGGCCTGTTCGATTGGCGATTCGAGGTGCTGGCCCTGGTCCGCCACGCCTTGCACTTGCAGAAGGAATATCGCGTCGGGCCGCACACCATCAGTTTCCCGCGGCTGCGACCGGCCTGCGGCGTCAAGCTCGATGAATCGTACCTGGTCCAGGACGACGACTTCAAGCGGCTGGTAGCCATTCTGCGGCTCTCGGTCCCCTACACGGGCCTGATCTGCACGGCCCGCGAGCCGCCCGCCCTGCGCCGCGAGTTGATGGGCTTCGGCATCTCACAGATCGACGCCGGCAGCCGGGTGGAAATCGGCGGCTATACCGAGGCCGGCGACGCCCAAGTGATGGAATTGGAGCAGTTCGAGTTGGGCGACATCCGCCCGTTGGATGAAGTCGTGCACGAGCTCCTGGTGGACGGTTATATTCCCAGCTTTTGCACCGCGTGCTACCGGCTAGGGCGAACCGGCGAGCACTTCATGGAGTACGCCATTCCGGGCTTCATCCAGAACCTGTGTACCCCGAATGCGCTCAGCACGCTCATGGAATACCTGTGTGACTTTGCCTTGCCCGAGACCCGGGCGGCGGGGGAAATCGCCATTCGCCGCGAAGTCGAGAGACTGCCCGACGGCGATCGCAAGCGGGTCCTTTTGGACCGCCTGCGGCGGATTAAGGACCAGGGAGAACGCGACTTGCACTTTTGAACATCCATGTCTTACCGCCAAGAGACCGACCTGATCGGCAGCCGCGATGTACCGGCTGATGCCTTGTGGGGCATTCACACCCTGCGGGCGATGGAAAACTTCCCTTTGGCCCGGCGACCGGTGCACCGCGGGCTGGTGCATGCCTTCGGGGCCGTCAAACTGGCGGCCGCGCGGACCAACCATGAGTTGGGCTGGCCCGACGGGGCCAAGTTTACGGCCCTGGAGACTGCCTGCCAGGAGATGATGGCCGGCCAGCTCGACGAGCACATCGTCGTCGACGCCCTCCAGGGCGGCGCCGGCACCTCGACCAATATGAACGTCAACGAGGTGCTCGCCAACCGAGCCTTGCAGTTGCTCGGCCAGCCGCTGGGGGACTACGCCACCATCAATCCGCACGACGACGTCAACCGCCACCAGTCGACCAACGACACCTATCCCACCGCCCTGCGGGTGGCGGCGATTCTTGGCCTTCGCAAGCTGGAACGCAGGGTGGTGGCCCTCTGTGAAGCGTTCCAGGCCAAGGAAAAGGAGTTCGCCACCGTCGTCAAGATCGGCCGCACCGAATTGCAGGACGCGGTGCTGGTCACTTTGGGCCGCGAGATGTCGGCCTATGCCGAGGCGATGGCCCGTGATCGCTGGCGGGTCTATAAGTGTGAGGAGCGACTGCGGGTAGTGAATCTGGGCGGCACCGCCATCGGCACCGGCCTGAGCGCGCCGCGCCGATATATCTTTCGCGTCGTCGAGCACTTGCGGGATATCACCGGCCTGGGGTTGGCGCGGGCCGAGAACCTGGTCGAGGCCACCCAGAATGCCGATCCTTTTGTGGAAGTCAGCGGCATTCTGCGCACGCTGGCCGTTAACCTCTTGAAGATCGCCAATGACCTGCGGCTGCTCTCCTCCGGCCCGCACGCCGGACTGGGCGAAATCCGCCTGCCCGCCCTTCAGGCGGGCTCGTCGATCATGCCCGGCAAGGTCAACCCGGTGATCCCCGAGGCGGTGGTTCAGGCGGCCATGGTGGTCATGGGCCACGACCAGATGATTCTGCAGGCGGTGGCCGGCGGCAACCTCGAATTGAGCCAGTTCCTCCCGCTGGTGGCCGACAGCCTGTTGGGCTCTCTCGATCTGTTGAGCAACACCTGCGACGTGTTTGCCCGCCTGTGCGTGAGCGGCATTGAAGCCGACTTGCGCCGCTGCCGCCACAACGTACACAACAACACGGCGGTGCTGACGGCGCTGATCGACAAGATCGGCTACGACACGGCCGAGCAGTTGGCCGAGGAAATTGCCGCCACCAAGTGCCACCAGGTGAACATTCGCCAGATCGTGGTCGATCGCGGCATGATGACGGCCGACGAGTTCGACGAGCTGACCTCATCGGAGCGGGTCACGAAATTGGGATCGGGGTAAGTGAGCCATGCTGCCGGCCCCCAAAAGCCTTCGCCTGCACATCGGCCTGTTCGGCCGCCGCAACGCCGGCAAGTCGTCGTTGCTGAACGCCATGACGCGACAGGAGGTGTCGATCGTCTCCGAGGTGGCCGGAACTACCACCGACCCGGTGGAGAAGCCGATGGAGCTGCTGCCGCTGGGGCCGGTGCTATTCGTCGACACCGCCGGCATCGACGATGCGGGATTGCTGGGCGAAAAACGCGTCGAGAAGACGCGGCAGGTGTTCGACCGCACCGATGTGGGCGTGCTCGTGGTCGACGCTGGGCGTTGGGATGAGTTTGAGTTGGGAATTCTGCAAGAACTGGGCGGTCGCGGCATTCCGGCGGTCGTCGCCTTCAACAAGTCCGATCTGGCCGGCCCGCCGACGGCACTGTTGGACCAACTGCGGGCCGCCCAAACGCCGTGGGTGGAGACAGTGGCCGCCGAGGGCCGTGGACTGCCGCAGTTGCGCGAGGCCTTGCTGCACGCCGCCCCGGCCGATTTCTTGCGATCCCCGCCGCTGGTGGCCGACCTGGTTCCGCCCGGCGAAATGGCGGTGCTGGTGGTGCCGATCGACCTGGAGGCCCCCAAGGGCCGGCTGATCGTGCCGCAGGTGCAGACCATTCGCGACCTGTTGGACGGCGACGCCTTTTGCCTGGTGGTCAAGGAGCGAGAGCTTCGCGAGGCGCTGGGCCGCTTGAACCGTCCGCCGGCGCTGGTGGTCACCGACTCGCAGGCTTTCTTGAAGGTCGCGGCTGACACGCCGCCCGAGGTCAAGCTCACCTCGTTCTCGATTCTTCTTGCCCGTCAGAAGGGCGATCTCCGCCCGTTGGTCGAAGGGGCGCTGGCTATTGACGGTTTGCGGCCCGGCGACCGGGTGCTGGTGGCCGAGGCCTGTTCGCATCACCCGATCGGCGATGATATCGGGCGGGTGAAGATTCCCCGCTGGCTCAAGCAGTATGTCGGCGGCGACCTGCAAATCACCACCGTTCAGGGCCACGATTTTCCCGCCGATCTGGCCGACTACCGCCTGGTGATCCATTGCGGGGCGTGCATGCTCAACCGCCGCGAGATGCTCGGGCGGCTGGCGCGTTGCCGCCAAGCGGGCGTGCCCATCGGCAACTACGGCATGACCATTGCCTACACGCTGGGCATCTTCGATCGCGCCTTGGCGGCGTTCCCCGACGCGCTGGAGACCTATCGACGGCTGCGCTAGAACAGCGGGCGGGTATAGAAGCCAAAGGAGAAGAAGGTCTTCAACAAATCCAAGGTCACCGTCGCCGGCGTTTGCTCGACCATCACCGTGTCGGCGGGGGCCAGGACGATGTTGTCCGGCCCGTCCTCGGCGGCCTGGAGGCTGACCGCAATCTTGATGGGCTCCTTGTGGTTCGGCAGGTGTCGAATCACCAGTATATCTTCGGCAGCCGAGTTGGAAATCCCGCCAGCAAGGGCCAGAGCGCCGAGGACGCGAAGCTCCTGGTTGGGCGGATAGGGGAATTCGCCCGGCTTGGCGACCAGCCCCAAAACATGCACCGGCGGCAAGGTGCGCTTGGGCACGTAAACCACGTCGCCGTCGCGCAGATCCGGCGGCCTCTGCTGACCGGAGGCGGCCGCCGTCAGACTGACGGTCATGATCAATGGGGCGGCTGGGACCGCCTGGTAGGCCGCCAGGGCGGCCTCGCCACTGGCCCCGCCCGCCACCCGCGGCGGACCGCCCGCCGGGCCACCGGGGGCCAACGCGCGCGAATCCGTTCGCTTGATTTCCACCTCGGTGCCGGCCTCCTTGCTCAACCCGCCGGCCGCCGTCAGGGCCGCCAACAGTGAGCACGAACCCCGCGGCAGATCATGGGTGCCCGGCTGGTTGACCGCCCCCACCACCGTCACCTTGTTGGTGCGGCATTGTTTCATGCTGACGTTGATGCACGGGGTGCGAAAGACCCCGCGGTGGACGCTCTCGGCGGCGATCACCTGTTCGGCTTGCTCAGCCGACAGTCCGCTCACCGCTACCTTGCCGATCAAGGGGACCACCACGCCGCCGTCGTCGGCCACCCGAACCGGCGTGGTGGTGGTCGTCAGCTTGGTGTAATCGGTCACCATGGTGATTTCCAGCAGGTCGCCGGGCTGAATCACCTCGGCACTGACGCTGCGGTCGGCCAAGCCGCCGAGATTGATGGCCTCCAGGTTCAGCGGGGCAGCGGCCATGAACTGCACCGGCAGCTTCGAGGCCTGATAAACGCCGCTGGCGCAGCCTGAGCCCAAGAAGAGCGTTGGCAACGCCGCCAGAAGGCCCCCCAACTTTGCGGTAACGCGACGACCCTGGGGCAACGTCATGGCGAAGTCCCGAAGAAGCCCCCCTCACGATCAGGGGGCAGAGAATAGCCGATGGCGGCTGCGGCTGTCAAGGGAGATTTGGCGACGCGCAGCCAAAAAATGGGGTATCAGACCGGTTGCACCGAACTGGCCCGCGGGCCTTTATCGCGTCCGCGAGCGTCGGGTCCGGTGGCAATCTCGTAGGTCACGGTCTGGCCCTCTTGCAACTCGTCGAATTTGTTTTCGGCCACCACCGAGTGATGGAAGAACACATCCCCGCCGTTGGCCGAGATGAATCCGAAACCGCGGTCCGAGACGAGTTTCTTAATCGTACCCTGGGGCATCGTAGCCACTCCTCACAAACCAACGCGAAGCAGGAAACAATCTTTCCTTGCCGACGCTCCGCTACCATCGACCAGGAACGGGCAAGGACGTCTGTCTCCCGCCACTGAACATACGCAATTCGATTGGGGCCTCCTCGTCCCGCGACCCTCACGGCAGCCGCGGCGTGCTGCGCGCCGCCCGAGACGGCTGAGCAGGTTTACGCCGTTCAAAACTGTCCCATTCCCCCGCCCCGATTTCTTCCGAGCGCCCCTATACCGGCAACCGCCTTTTGTGCCTTCAGCCCTTGATCCGGATGTTCCTCGATATACTTGTCGACAAACGTGTCGGCCTCACCTTGAGTCTTGATCGACGACTTCAGCACCATGAGATGGTACTGGGACCTTTCCGGCATCTTCAAGGCGGCCCCATGATCTGCACCTTTGGCGGCATCCTTATCCTCGGCCGCATCCTTCTTGGCGTCCTTGTACTTCTGCATATCATCCTTGTACTTCTTGGCAAGGCTCTTTCTTTCCTGTTTCAGGCTCGAACTAGCCATCACCTTGAGTTCGTTGCCGATGCGAACCACCGCGTAGGTCTGGGGCTTTTGCTTCTTATTGCGCGCCGGAGCAGCCAGCGCCTCGCCCGCGCTTCCAAACCACATCCATCCCAGAGCCACCACCAAACACATCGCGAACCATCTCATGGCACTGCCTCCCCTACTATTCTGCGCCAGACATTGAAATTGCGGCCAACCGGCCCGGCAGGCACCCGCGCAGCCGGAGGTTGGTCAGCGGGACACCCGTTATCTTAACATTCCCATTGGCCGCCCGCAAGAGTGGATCATCACCAATCGCGCGGGTAGCCGGCCTGAGCCGGAAAGGCACCTCTGCGGGGGCATATACCGCGACGGCGGGAGACTCGGCCTAACGCCCAAGTTCCTTCGCCAACGCATCGGCCTGGTAGACCTTCTGCAAGGCTTCCACAATAGCGCTGCTGTGGACGGCAATCGCCCGACCCGCGTCTTCGGTGTAGACAAAGTCCCAGATCAACGACTGCAAGTTGCCGTCGAAGATAATGCCCACCAGCTCCCCTTGGCGATTGACCACCGGGCTGCCGGAGTTGCCGCCGACGATGTCGGCGTTGCAGACGAAATCCATCGGGGTTCGCAGGTTCAGCCGGTCGCGGTGGTCGAGCCAGGAGGGCGGCAAATCGAAGGGCTCGCGGTTTTCATGTTGCCCGGCCCTCTTGAAGGCGCCGGCCAGCGTGGTCCAAGGCGGGACTTCCCGGCCGTTCTCCCGGTAGCCCTCGACCGTGCCGAATGCCAACCGCAAGGTGAAGGTGGCGTCGGGATAGTTATCGGCGCCGTAGAGGGCAAAGCGGGCCGCCGCGATCCGGCCGTAGGCCTCGCGCTGCGGCTCTTCCACGTTTTGCTGGAAGAAAGTCCGGGCGTGGCGGGCCGGCTTGTCGACCAGCCGGGCCAATTGGATCATCGGATCGATCGAGGCGTCGATGGCTTCGAGGCCTCCCTTGGCCAACTGCCGGCGAACGGCCACATCCGCCAGCTTGGTGCCATGGACTAGCTGGGCTGCACGCTGCTGGGGCGACTTGCCGGCGAGCACCTTCTGGACCAGCGTATCGTCGGCCCCGGCCCATTCCACATACATGCCCAGCGAATCGGCCAAGAGCAGCGTCTCCAGGTCGTCATAGATGGGGGCCGTGGAGAACAACTTCTGCTTGAGCGAGCCCAACGCCGACTCGGCGTATTCGCGCAGCCGGTCGGCGTTCGGCTTAGCGGTCTCCTCGTTGAGCCGCACCAACATCCGCGCGATGGAGAACAGGCGGCTGTCGAACGCCATGCCGTGCTCAAGCAGGTCGTAATCCTTTTGAATCTTGCCCCAGGCCGCCAAGGATTGATCGACCGACGCGAATGCCTTGGCGCAGCCCGCCGCCAAGGCCGGCCTCTGGGCCACCGCCCGGCGGAAGGCCTCCTCGGCGGCTTGTTTGCGCCGCATCACCGCCGGGTCTTGCAGGCCGGCCAGCACCCCCAGCCGCGCCTTCCGCGAGTTCTGGTAGCCGAACAGGTCATCCTTGGCCCGCCGGGCATTCTCGGCGCTCCGCTGGCTGTAGGACAACAACAACACCTCGCGCCGCCGCAACACGTTCAACGTCAGCGGAAACACGCGGTCGCGGAGAAACTGGAGGTGGTGGACCGTGTCCATGCGGTCTGTCCGGCCTGGGTTTCCGGCCACGAAGACCAGACCGTGGTCTTCGGGGCCCGACTGGCTCCAACGCAAGTAGTGCGCCGGCTTGACCGGCCGGCCGTTCTCGTAAACCCGGAAAAAGCTGATGTCGATGTCGTAGCGGGGATACTCGAAATTGTCCGGGTCGCCGCCGAAAAAGGCGATTGCCTGCTCGGGGGCGAAGACCAGCCGCACGTCGGTATACTTCTTGTATCGGTAGAGCTGATACAAGCCGCCGTGGTAGAGGGTGATCACGTCGCTCCGCAGCCCGGTCTTCTCGAACGACTCCTGCTCGATGTTGTTCATGATCGCCCGGCGGAGCTTTTCGGCCTCGGCCGGCCGGGCGGCCGAGCGGACGGCCGCATTAATCCGGGCAGTGACGTCCTCGATGCCTATCAGCACGTTGAGCTCCAGGTCGAGGCACTTGATTTCCTCGGCCCTCGTTCGGGCGTAGAAGCCGTTGCGCAACAAGTCCTTGTTCCGGCTGCTCAGCTTCTGCAAGGCATCGGCGGCGACATGATGATTGGTCATCACCAGGCCGTCCGAGGAGACAAACGATCCCGAGCCGCCGTTGTTGAACCGTACCGCCGCTTGCTGGAGGTGCGTCAACCAAGCAGCCTCCGGCTGGAAGCCGTATTTGGCCTTCAAAACCTTGGCAGGGGGATGATTGAACAGCCACATCCCTTCGTCACCGCGGGCGGCCACGACCAGCGAGAAGAGCACTCCGAAGGCGAAAACACCAACGCCGAACAGATGGTTCTTGATCCAATACATGTAATGGCTCCCTTATGCCTTGGGTCTCATGATCCACCCGGTGCCCACCGCCGCCAAGAAAACCGCCAACAACAGGAACGCAATCAGCGCCGGCGCGTTGCGCTGCGGGATCTTCAACATCACGCCGGGCGGCAAGCTGTCGGGCAGCTTCAGTCGGTCTTGATTCAGGTCGAACAGCAACGACGCCTTGTTGGGGCTGTGCAGGGTTTCCTGGGCGACCTCGCCCAGGGTGCTATCGACGGCCGACATGAACCGCCCGTTTTGCGGCAGTTTGACCATCGTTCGCCGCGGCACCTGAACGTACCTGTAGAGCAGGTTGTCGTTGAGCCGGTGAACTCGGGCCGTCAGGCGCTCGATGCGCTTCGGCGAGGCGTGGCGGCCCAATTCGCTCTCCGCCAGGGCGGCGCACTGGGCGTCGAACGGGGCCGTGGCCGCCGCTGGGGCGCTGCGGTACTGCCAAAAGGCCAGCCGGTGGACGATCGTGTCGTTGAAGTTCAAGAAGGCGATCAATACCCCGGCGATCGTGCCGCCGGCAATGTAGCCGGTCGCCAGCAGCGCCCCGGGGCTCATCTCGGATTCCAGTTCGGCGGCGGCCGGGCCTCGCTTGCGGCGGACCTTTTCAATCAGGTATCGCACCAGCCCGCCGGCGAAGATCGGCGCCGAGGTGGAGAGCGGCAGGTAGACGCCGACCGCAAAGGCCAACGAGGAAACACCGCACAATTCGACCACCAGGGCAATGGCTACGCCCAACAGGACCAGCACCCAAGGCAGCTTCTGGCTGAGGATGCCGTTGGTGATCAGGGCAAACAGCTCGGCCTGCGGCGGGTTGTACTTCTGCACTTCGGTGCCGTCGTCGCGGCGAGTGAGCTTGCCACTGATGCCCGGATCGACCAGATAACAAATCTTGCCCCGGTCGTTCACCAGGTACTTGGCCGGCGGTACGCCCTCGCGGTTCCCTTCGGTGGCGTGCCACACGTAGTAGAGCTGCTGGTCGCCCGGGGCCTTGGCTTGCTGGGCCGTAGCTTTGAGATGGTCCATGTCCAACGGCTGCTTAAGCTCTGGCAGGTTCTTGGTCGAGTAAATCGTGCTCGACTGGTTCATCGCCAGCAGCACCGCCCCGATCACCAGGGCCGAGGAAACGGTACCCACGCCGATGGCAAACTGCTGCCACTTGGGAGTGGCCCCGACCAGGAAACCGGTCTTCAAGTCTTGGGAGGTGGTGCCGCCGTTGGACGAAGCGATGCACACCACTGCCGCGATAGAAAGGGCCATCAGCCGGTACGGGGCGGCCGTCCAGCCCAGCAACAGAAAGACCAAGCAGGTCAGCAGCAAGGTGGCGATGGTCATGCCGGAGATCGGATTGCTCGACGAACCGATCTCGCCAGTCAGCCGGGAGGAGACGGTCACAAACAGGAAGCCAAACAGCACGATCAGGACGGCGGCCGCCAGATTACTCCACTGAAAGATCGAGCGGAGTGACCAGCTCCCGCCGGCCTGCGGATCGACCCCTAAGAAGACCCAGATCGCCAGCACCAGAAACAGCGAGCCGAACAGCACCGTGGCCAAGGGGAGATCGCGATTGGTGCGGCGCGAATCCCCCGCTCCTGTGACTGCCCCGCCTATGTCGCGTAATCCAGAGGCAACCGATGAGACAATCAGCGGCAACGCCTGGCAGAGGCTGATGATCCCCCCGGCCGCTACTGCACCCGCGCCGATATAGCGCACGTACACCTCGTAAATTCGGTCCGCGTTCATCGAGGCGATCGGCACCACCGCCGGGTAGAGCGGCTGGCTCAGCCCCTGGCCAAAAAAGCGGATGGCGGGCACTAACAGGAAGGCCTGCAGGATGCCGCCGGCCACGATGACGCACGAGGTGCGCGTGCCGATGATATAGCCTACCCCCAGCAGCGCCGGGTCGGCTTCCAAGGCGGGCTTGGCCCCCAGGAACCAGTCGAGCGGCCGGGCGGCGATCTCTTTCCACCATCTGAGGCCCTTGCAAAGAAACTGGTAGACGAAGGCCACTCCAAAGCCGGCAAATACGGTTCTGGCGGAGGCCCCGCCGGTCTCGCCGATAATGAGCACGTCGGCACAGGCAGTGCCTTCCGGATAGGTGAGCTTGCCATGCTGCTTGACGATGAACGCCCGCCGCAACGGGATCATCATCAAGATCCCCAAGATCCCGCCCAGCACCGAGACCACCATCACGCGGGTAATCTCCATCTCGAAGCCCAGGATCATCACCGCCGGCATGGTGACGCCCACCCCGAAGGCGATCGATTCGCCCGCCGAGCCGGTGGTCTGCACGATGTTGTTTTCCAAAATGGTCGCCTGGCGAACACCGAACACCCTAGAAAACAGGCGGAACAGGGTGATCGAGAGGACGGCCACCGGAATCGAGGCCGACACGGTCATCCCGACCTTCAACACCAAATAGAGCGAAGAGGCCCCGAAAATGATCCCCAGCACCGCCCCTACCAGCACCGCCGGCCAGGTGAACTCGGGCATCCGTACGTTGTCGGCCACGTAGGGCTGATGGGCGGCGGGAGAGGGCGTCGTTTCGGAATCGGCCATGGTGACAATCCGTTGCGGCGGCGGGATTGGCAGCATTCTAGACCAACCAGCCTCGCAGGAAAAGGCGTGCCTGAGTAGCCGGGGCGTCCCGCCGCGTTGCCTGGCTGAAACAGCAGACAGCTCCAATTGCAAATCAGCCGCCCGTTACGTATCCGTGGCAATGGAGAGTACGTATCGGAGGTAACCCATGACCAAGTTGACTTTGAGCGTGGATGAGGTGGTCGTCAAGGAGGCCAAGCGGCTCGCCAAACGCAATAAGACGGCCGAATCAGTCTGGGAGGAATATGACATAGGTCGATGAACGTCCTGGTTGACCCGAACTGGACCGCTCACAGACCGTGTTTCTGGCGGTACACGTCCAGCGTGATGCCCCCTTTTTCCCGTCGAGCCTTCTTGGCCGCCTTCACATCGGCCGCATTTTCCATTTGGCCGCCCAACAGCCCCGCCAACCCCAGGGCGGCGATCACCATCGCCTGGGCAATCTCGCCGTTGCGAACCAGCCCTGGAATCGCTGCTCGCGGGTAGGTTGTCACTTGGATGCTTTCGAACGGGTCAGGCTGCGGCTCTTGGACGTGGCGGCAGCCTTCCGCCAGGAACAAGTGACAGAAGTTGTCCTGAATCGCCGGATTGGGCAGCACTTGGCCCAGAGAGCGCAGTCGCTCGGCCGCATAGCCCGTCTCTTCGCGGAGTTCCCGGGCGGCGGCCGCCTCCGGTGGCTCACCGCTCTCGACCACTCCGCCCGGAATTTCCAGCGTGACCTGCTTGATCCCGTGCCGGTACTGCCGGATCAACACCACCTGCCCGTCGTCGGTGATCGGCACCACGTTGGTCCAAGCCGGCATTTCCAGCACCACGAAGTCCTGGGTGCGGCCGCTGGGCTCGAAGCGGTACTGGTCGTATCGCACGCGGAGAATGCGATGGTCGGCCACCGGGCGACTGCCCAAAAGAGTCCAATGGTGGTGAGGCATGTTGCGCGGTCAGTGACCCAAATTGGCGGCAGGGCACTCTTGTGGGAATTGCTGATAGAAGTTTATGGAACTACGGCAATGCCGAATTGCCTGAAGTGGGCGTCGAGGGCCACGCCCATTGTGATTTTCAGCTCGTCTATCACGACTTTGCTGGTGCAGTCCGTGAAGCTCCAACCTGCGGAAGCTTGTGCTTGGAAGAGGATCGCCGCGCGACAGATTTCATCGGGTGTAAGAAAATGGAGCCGAGTCCCGCCGCCATCAAACAGGAGACGGGCAGCCTCTCGCGCGAGCCGAACGCGTCGCCGCGCGACAAGAAGCGTCAGGGTCTCATCCACGCAGTAATCGGTCGTGATCAGCGGTTGGCGATTCGCGTCCAGGCATGCCTTAATTCGCTGATGATTCGGGTCGGTGGGCACGAACCGTGCAAACCAAGCACCCGTGTCCACGAATAGCATCAGGGCTCTCCGTAGAGCACCTTGTCGTGTTCTGCCCCGCTAAACGCATCGCCGGGATTTTCGTCGGGTAGCGAGGCAATGTCATCCATCATTTTTCGGATGCGGCCAAGGTCTTGTTCGGACAAATTGGATTCGGACGATTCGGAACTGGTGGGAACCACAACCGTTACCTCCAAACCCTCAGGCAAGGAGACATCACTGGGAAATGAGACGACACCATTATGTACGCGGCCGCGAATGAGCATACCCTCATTTTCGGCGTTACGCTGCAAGAACACAAGACGGAAGCGCGGCTCGGACAGTTCCCCCCCTCGGTGGGCCCACACCTTGACGGCCGATACCCGAGAGGGG